>NZ_PJBM01000126.1:0-51541 GCF_002836075.1 Shewanella sp. GutDb-MelDb
TCTGCATCACAAAGCGCGACAGCTGCGCCAGTGCAAACTGCGGTGGCACAAAAAACTGACTCGGTGTCAATTACACCGCAGGCACAACAGATCCAAAATGTGCAAACTAAGATTGCCGACATGCCCGATATTGACCAAAAGAAGGTTGATGAAATTAAGGCTGCAATCGCTGAAGGTCGTTACAAAATCGATCCAGAAAAGCTTGCAACTAATATCGCAAACTTCGAGAATGAACTTAGCGATTTAAACTAATGTCTCCGCAAACCGCGGATTAAGGCATAAAAGATAAGGCCATTATGACTAATTTATCTCATCTATTGAGCTCACAACATACCGTGTTGACTGAGCTTAAAGCCGTTATTAGCCAAGAAACAAAAGCGCTACAGTCTCAAGATGCTGACACATTGTTGTCACTTGCCAGTACTAAAGCGACCTTACTTGACAGCCTAAAGCATAACGATGAGATCATAGCGACTCAGCCAGATAAAAGTACATTAAAGACCGACGCCACATTATCTCAGCAAGTTAGTGAAGCAAAAGCCTTGCTAGCCGAGTGCCAACAGCTCAACGCTGAAAACGAGTCTTTAATTGAATTGAGCTTAGCCAGCTTAAATCGCTTCTCTCAGGCGCTGCAGGTCAGTCGTAATTCAGCCAGCCTCACCTACGATGAAAAAGGCCGCACATCCAGTATTTCTAGCTTAGGTAATAATTTAAGTGCTTAGAAGCCGGTAAAATTCGATAAAAGCTAAGACGGTAGATGCCAAGACGGTAGATACCAAGACGGTAGATGCCAAGACGGTAGATACTAAGACGGTAGATACTAAGACGGTAGATACTAAGACGGCAGATGCCAAGACGGTAGATGCCAAGACGGTAGATGCCAAGACGGTAGATGCCAAGACGGTAGATGCCAAGACGGTAGATGCCAAGACGGTAGATGCTAAGACGGTAGATGCTAAGACGGTAGATGCTAAGACGGTAGATGCCAAGACGGTAGATGCCAAGACGGTAGATGCCAAGACGGTAGATGCCAAGACGGTAGATGCTAAGACCGTAGATGCCGAGACGGTAGAAACCTAGATCGTTAGCTTTATAGCCTTAATAATATTAAGTGACTAAAACCCTCAAACTACTTCTAACACTCTTTTGATCTTCCCTGCTCGAACCGTCCTTGCTATGCCGTCCTTGCTATGCCGTCCCTGCTTGTACCATCTCAGCTCGAATCGGCTTTAAATCGACTTAAAATCGGCTCTTAACCGATTATCACCGTCTCAGCCCGAACCGACTTTAAACCGGCTCTTAAAAATAAGTGATCTCTTTTACCTTCTGCGAGCGGTTTTGCTGCTGGTACAAAGCCCAAACTTGTTCAAAGTCCAATTCCAACTCAGTGACATAATGCTCGCCTGCAGGATAACTATTGACCACTCTGGCACCACGGATCACACCAGAAACTGAAGCTTTAATGTTATCGCTCGACAACATCCAATCACTGACTTGGCTTGACGCTGCCAGGTGTTGTCCGTAGACCTGCTCGGCCAACTCGCGATACGCCGCAATTTTTGAAGCTTGCATCGCCATCAACACCCGTTGAGCGGGGTCGCTTGAGGGTTGATTCGCCAGCGTGGCATAACCAATTGCGGTTAACGTCGGAAAAGACTCAGGCGCTTCGGTCTCGTACTGCACATAACGATCCTGCGCTGAGCAGCCACCTAACACAACCAGCAATAACGCCGCACATACCATAATTGCTTTCATCTACTGGCCTCCTTCAATCGTTACCGTACGTTGCCCTGAATTTTCAGAGCGATACAACAAACCGTTTTCAGACACCACTTTTTGCGAGTGAGTTAACATGCCCGGCATTGCCGCAATGGGTACAAAGCTCTGTGCCACAGACACCACACGGTTATTGCTCACATCAACAATGCGGCTATAAATAGCCACACCCTCTTTGTCTGGGCTCATGGTGGTAACCACAACATGCCTAACGTCGATATCGCTGGGTAACTGCTGCCAATCTCGGCTCAGGATAAAGTCACCGGCGGGCGTCACTCGTAATGTTTCAGCCACATTCATGTCGACCAAATTAAATTGATGATCATGCAATGCCGCAATGAGCCCTTGCTGATACTGTAAACCCAATTCATTGGTGGTCGCTAAATCTGACAACATCACTGGCGTTGCCACTAATAACGGCTCTGTAGGCTTTAAACTGTCATTTTGCCTAACTAACTCGTTCACCATCTGCTGTGACAGATAGTTAATCGATGCTAAATGCGGCAAACCATTGCCGCTCACGAGCGTCTGCTGATCAGATGCTACAGGTTGCAGATTTTCACAGCCAAATAACAGCAGTAACGGTAGCAAAATCAATGTCTTATACATCTTTTTATTCCTGTTATACAGACACAGAGATTGGCCTATTCAACCCCAAGCGCTTTGCTTTAAGTCAGTAGCAGCGTGCTTTGCTCAAACGGCGGCCAATCGAAACGAATATGTTTATCTAATGCTGTTATCGGCGCTCGCATCAATAACTTTATGACTAATACTCATCGCTATCGCTTCATTCATTTCTAATCACTCAAGCATTGCACTTCTAGTGACACTGACTAAAACCAGACTCGCTATTATCTCGTTGATGCACTTTGAACTGAAAAGCCAGTGCCTTTCCCAATTGGCAACGTGTTTAATGCAATCGCTATCTATTTAGTCTAATGCCCATGAATCTAGTACCATCAGCAATAAAGGGCATAGATATTGCTTATTAGAAGCTTATCGATTCAGACTGTCATTTTGTCGGCAAACCATTGCCTCCTCTTTTTGGCAAACAGTCACCTTTATAATTACGCCTTAATGTTGGCGTAAAGACTTGGAAAAATAATATGAAACTTGGCTCATGCATCATCAAGGTTATTCTCGCTTGCTCTTTGGTTCTCACTGCACCCGTGCAAGCAAAGTGGACCCAAGCAACAGGCCAAGCCAAGATTGTAGACAATAACCTTGCTAAAGCCCGAGAAGATGCCATAGAGCAAGCAATAAGCTATGCCACCTTGAAAACAGGCGCACACTTTTCAAGTGAACAGACCGTCAGTAATGGTCAACTCGTGAATGACAGCTTCACCCTAAGCCGCAATGTACAAAGCCAACAGGTTGAGATGGTCAGCGAGCTGGTAGAAGACGGCTACATAACAGTGAATATTCGCATCGACATGATTGAACCGTTTGAGCAGGCCTGCCAAGCCAGTGAGCTAAAAGCCTCTATTCTGGTACCGCAAGCCTCAATAAAAGACCGTTCACAACTCAGATACGGTAACCTAGGCCTATTCGAGCAAAACCTGTCCGAACAACTCGCTCAAGTGATTGAAGCAAACTCAAGCAGCAGCTTTACCCACCTGCATGCAAACGAGCGCTTAGATGTCGACCAGACGTTAGTGGATGTTCGCGGTTATAGGCTGCCAAGCTGGTTAGGTGAAATTACCGACAGCCAATACATACTGCTGCCAGAAATCATCGATATATCACCCGAGCCATCAACCCGCACTTTTGGCTTGTGGGAAAACGACCCCATGCGAGTGTTTCAGTTTAAGTTATCGCTGTTTCATGCGATTAGCGGGGAAAAGGTCTGGAGTAAACAATACTCGAAATCTGCTGAATGGGAATTTTCACTGCAGCAAACCGTAAACTCCAATAGTGACCAATTCTGGCGTTCTGAATATGGCGCCATGATTAGCACTGTATTGCTCGACGCTAGCCAAGATATTGACCAAGCCCTTAACTGTCGACCCTTGTTAGGCCAAGTGATTGCTAAGCAGGCTAATAGGATCATTCTCAACATAGGTCGACGCAACGGTATTCGTGTCGGCGATACACTGCAATTGGTACTACAACAGAATATGCCCGACAGACTGGATAACATGCGTGCAGTCGCTGGAAAGAGCAAAGCAACTATCACTATCGACCAAGTCACCGAAGAAAGTGCCACGGCTGTGCTTAAAGGCCTCAGCGCATCACTTAATATTCAGATCAATGATCTGGCCATAAAACTCTAACCGAACAATAAACAAGCAAATGAATTCAAAGACTTTATATGTACTCTGTTCATCTGGAGTAAAACCAGTATAATCACTGACGTCTCCCTATAGCTCAACAGGATAGAGCAGTCGCCTCCTAAGCGATCGATCGGGGTTCGAGTCCCTGTGGGGAGACCATATATATATAAGATTCTGTATATGCAATTCAACAAGTTCCAGTTTCAACAACACCTGTGCCGTCATAACAACAGCACGCTTTAGCACTTTTTTTATCCTCTCTCTCAGTATTAGTGTTGGCATTAGTCGAGTAACCTCAGTTTTACGCCGTTAATCCCTGCTGTTAACTAAAAACTGTAAACTTTACAGCCTAGCCATTCCCAAACGCCTTATTACCTAAAACAAAAGAATCTTTTGCAGCTTATTGATTCGACACTCACCTTAACAAGCAATAGCGGTCTCTATATCTGTATTTGAAACGAGAAAAACCATCGCTTATCGAGTCTTCGTTCTTTGACACCTGTAGTGATCATTCCAACAGACACCTCTCTGGTTAACGTTGCTGACAATGAAAGCAACCCAAATGGATCAAGCCGTTGTTCAGGGAATAGAACAGATTTAAGCTCACATTCTTGGGGTTTCTGCATATAAAATGGGGGGGTCAACAAGAACCTCCACACCTAACTTTTAATAAACACTTACAAATAAGCTTAAATATTAATTAGTTACACTAGATTCATTATTCAGGTATATTGTGCATGACAAGGAAGCTGTCATTTCGTTAAAAGGATTTTAATCATATAAGAGGTGACACCTCTTAATACTTTATCTTATCCAGCTTCCTTGATAATAATTCAAACAAGGAAGTCATATGAACAAGAAAACCCTATCTCTTGCAGTACTATTAGCGCTTGTCGCTACGTCTGCCAACGCAAACGATAACTCGAGCAATACTTATCAGCATGAAGCCAATGTTACTTTTGGTAGCCACACGGATAATTTTGATAACGGACTCTGGAGCTTAGATTATCGTTTTTACTTTAGCCCTGTCGATACTGATAATGGTCCCTACGCACTCAATGGTTTTCTAGCACAAGAATCTAATCTTGGCGCACAATATGCTCAAATTCGCACACTTGATAACAGTGCTCTTTATCGTATCGACGGCACTTATGTGATTAATTCGAAATGGTTTGTCGCCGCCAATTACAACGAAGTCGACTTCGATGACGAAGGGGCGCTAATTATTTCTCTAGCGGATGATATGTCTGAATATGGGTTTAGCTTAGGTTACTATTTCAATCCGACATCTGAATTCTCACTGTCCTATCAAGCTGGCTCAGCATCTGGCAGTAGCTCTTTTGACAATGATATCTACTCCCACTCAGCGAGTTCAGAATCCGACAATAAAAAATACTCTGCTCAAGTGCATAGTTTTGTTCCATTAGCATCATTTTCAGGCTTGGATTTTCTCGCCAAATGGAGTTATATCGACAGCAGCTATGATTACAGTCGCGAAATGACAGATAAAACAAGCAATGAAATCATTGAACGGAATTATCAATCAAAGACTGATAGTGATAACAACATAGTGAACTTAACGGCTGATTGGTACATTACAAAGTCATGGTCTGTTGGCGCTGGTTATTTATGGGGTCAATACGATACGAAAAGTCACTACGTCAATCCTGATGGAGATTATCAATTTAGTCATGATGACAGTAACAGCTCCTACTCTATTTCAACTTCATATTGGTGGCAGATATCACAACTCTTTGCCGCTAATTTCAGTGCCGCAAAACAGTTTGGTTTAGATGGGGACAACACCCCCGATGGTTTTGCGATTGGCGCCTCTATAAACGGCCGCTTTTAGTCCCAGTGACATCCCACTAACATGACTAAGTTAGCGGGATGTCTTTTAAACCGGCGCGCTATTCACTCCTTACTTAGCATTTCGAATAACCTTCGCTGTAGCTCTGCCTGTTCTAGATAATGGTGTCAATCAAACATCAAGTCTTTAGCTATCTGGCAGACAAAATCACCACAATATGCGGCTGCACAACCAGCTTGCTCTAGTGTGCCAAACAAACTGCTTCGAACAAGACCACTACCAAACAGATCGAGTAATAACATAATCGTTATCGATTTACTGCGTGTTATCTCTTTTAGCAATCGAAAAAACCATTCCAAGACGGGTTTAACATTCTGTTAGACTAGAGCCAAATACTTATAAAAAATGAAATGTCATGCTTGGAACACTCAGAAAAATGCGCAGTCACCTTGATGAGAATCAGTTGGTGCAATATCAATTACCCGTCGGCGATGAGTTACTCGATTTAAATCCACTTATTGGCTCTGAACTTACGCTGACCCATACAGGGAAGATCCTCTGTTGTAACTGCGGCAAGAAAACGAAAAAGAGCTACTCGCAGGGCCATTGTTATGTGTGTATGCAAAAGCTCGCTAGCTGCGATATGTGCATCATGAAGCCAGAAACGTGTCACTTTGCGGCGGGAACTTGTCGCGAGCCATCTTGGGGAGAAGCTAACTGCTTTGTACCGCATTATGTCTACCTGTCTAACACTTCGGGCATTAAAGTGGGCATCACTCGCCATACCCAATTGCCAACACGATGGATAGATCAAGGCGCAACTCAAGGTCTACCGATCTTTAAAGTTGAGACCCGTTTCATCTCAGGTTTAGTCGAAATAGCCTTAGCGGAAATGATTGCAGATAAAACCAATTGGCGCACCATGTTAAAGGGCAATGCTGACAATTTAGATCTCAAGCAGCAAGCCGCGATCTTAATCCCACAAATCACTGAGCGTTTGGCTGAAATCACCGCTGAACATGGTGAATTTGCAGTGTCAAAACTTGATGAGCCCATCCAACAGATCCACTTTCCAGTGAACGAGTTTCCCACTAAGATTGCCTCACATAACTTTGATAAGAACCCTGAAGTGTCGGGTGTTTTAAAAGGTATTAAAGGTCAATATCTGATCTTTGATACTGGAGTGATCAATATTCGTAAGTTTGGTTCGTATGAAATCAGCGTAGCTTACTAAGTTAACTTGCTGAATCTTGGGGGCTTACATTCGCACTTACATGATCGGCACAACTAAAAACGCCCTGCAACTGCAGGGCGTTTTTATGGATTTGATCATCGATTAAGTCACTTGAGGCAATTAATTCACGCGACGTCACTCGTCTTTTGGTTAAGGCATGACGCTTTAAAGGCGAGCACATAGCCGCATTAGTCAGAGGCCGTATGAAAAGTTAATCTTATACTGTCGGGATCGGTTTTAGCATTCGCGATAATAGCTGCTCAAAGCGTTGCTCTCTCTCTTCGGGTTTGTTATCGAGTTCGGTAAAACCTTGCGCTAATACTCGCCAAATTGGCATAGGACTATACGGCGAAAAGAAAGCCACCAGTACCGAACCTTTTTCATATTTATCATCAACCCCATGGGTTGATAATCCTGGCACTAAACCCGCTCTTTTTAAGATCTCTTTATCATCCATTTCAGATTCAAGCGCTAAACCAAAGCCAACGATAATACTGGGTGTTTCATATTGAGTCGCAAGACGGTATCCCTTCGCTTGCAATGCTTGAGTTATGGCGTGGCGCATATGTGCAATCACGACTTGGTCATCAACTTTGTCGCTCGCGTGAACCGCAGACATCGTTGGGTGCCAACCGAATACTTTTGAAGAACTAGTAAGCAGAGATAGATCCCCGCTAGTGACCATAGTGGTCCGAGTGGTGGGGATATCCGTTGCTGCAGAAGTGCTGCAGCCCGATAACGCCATTAACCCCATCAACATAACTGCTACATAGTTTTTTATCATCATGTTTTAAAATCCATCTCTAAGATTACGTCACAGATTAACATTTGAAACATTAACCTAACCTGACCTAAAAACAATTGCACCCATTATCTGTTCTAGCTGTCTCTATCACGAAGCCAATAACAGCATTTCGCTGAGGAGACTGGGCTGCGATACTTTGTCGAACACAATAAAAAAACCGACTCATAGTGAGTCGGTTATTTTTTGGATCTAACTATGGAATATCAATAACGGGTTAAGTCACTATTTAATATCCACAACTAAGCTTGCACCGTCACTTGATGGTGCGCCATCTGCACTAATGTAGTACCAACCTTCAACAGGCGCTGTAATCGTAAGACTTTCTACGTTACCTTGGCTTTCAGACTTCACCTCATACGAGCTTGAATTCGCCCAAGATTGGCTATTTCCGTAAAGGTTTACATCGCCCGTACCATGGCCACTTGCCACACTAATCTCTTCTGTTCCCGAGGGGACATAGAAGTAATAGCTTGAGTGCCCATCGGCAATACAAATTGCTGCACCGTACTCCACACTGCCATAGCTATAGGGAGATTGAGTTGCACAAGCATCTGCAACAGCGACGGGGGTTATACCTACGTCGCCGTCAGTCAAACTAACGTTTAGGCTAACACCTTGATACTCTTCGCTGGCAACGAGGCTGATATAGACCCAACCACGG
Organism: Shewanella sp. GutDb-MelDb; assembly: GCF_002836075.1. NCBI lineage: Bacteria > Pseudomonadati > Pseudomonadota > Gammaproteobacteria > Alteromonadales > Shewanellaceae > Shewanella > Shewanella sp. GutDb-MelDb. The sequence goes on from NZ_PJBM01000126.1 coordinate 8,560, forward strand.
TTAGCAATTACATTTAGCTGTTCATTATTGCCCACTGTGTCAGCTTTTGCGGTGTAAGCCGATGGCTTTGCCCAAATGTTTTGGTTGAAGTAAACATCGACATCACCTTCACCACCAGCAGTCGAGATATAAAGCGCGGTATTGTCTTCTTCGATGTAGGTATAGAAGTAGTTAACACCATCGCCACTAACACACTCGATCTTATCTTTGGTTAAGTTTCCATCACTAATGGTTGCCACGCCGCAATGTTCAACGGGTTCAACAGGGCCGTCTGTGTCGGCATTATCACCAATACCGTCACCGTCAGAATCGGCCCACTCTGTGGGATCACTTGGGAACAGGTCACCATTGTCACCGACACCGTCACCATCGCTATCTACAGTTTCATTTGGATTTGATGGGAAAACATCAGCGTTATCACCAACACCATCGCCGTCAGTATCCGTGGTTTCGCTTGCATCAAATGGGAATGCATCTTGGCTGTCAATCACGCCATCACCATCTGAATCCACGGGGGCTACAATACCGGTATCGATTGAATCGTCATTACTGCCTACAGACGCCAACCAAGTATTCCATTCACTGTTATAGTTTTGACCCACTGTATTGTCGATATAAGCCAACCAACCTTCAGCATCACCGCCACGAGCAAGCACCAGCAGTGCATCTACGTCCGTTCTGTGATTTTCAAATAAGAAACGTACCGCTAAGTAGCCCCAGCTATAAACACGCTCCGAACCAGAGTCATAAGTATTAGACAAAATTTCACTTAAGCTGTAAGCCTGAGAGCGGCCTAAATCGATAGCACCGTCATTACGATTTTGCTTAGAAATATATTCAGCTAATCCTTCAGACCACCAAACAGATTTACCCGTATTAATATCGAAGTAATTAAATGCACCATATTGATTAAATCGGCCATCGAGGTAGTGCACGTATTCATGGCGCAGATTCCACACTAGAATTTCATCTGTCCACGTTGCCTCGTGAGCAATAAATCGAGCTTGGTTACCGACTTCAGATGGCGTGCCTTCCAAGTACATACCACCGTTGTCAGTGCTAATACCAAAAATCACCCCCGCATACTGGGCATAATCATCATAGCTATCGAAAATGTTCACTTCTAAACTTTCATTTAAGTCATCGGCAACAGGCTGATAGCCCGTGGCTAACACATTATGAAATAGCGATTCTTCACTGCCCATTAGATCACAAGAGCTTTGCAGTTCGTCGTTTGAGAGCTGCTGCGCGCGAATATAAATCGTGTCACTACAACTGTAGTTGATTGGTAACGCTGTTTGTTCTAACTCTTTTTCCCAGCCACAAATACCAAACTGCTCACACTCACCAGGATTGTAATAATCGAGGTAACCCGCCCCATCGGCCCACTCAGCCGACATGCGCTCAAATTTGCTCATGTATAACTGCACGCCCTCGTTGAGGCGTGTTTTTAGACTCTCTGGCAAGTTCCAGTACTCTTGATATTCATAGAAGCGGCCAAATTCATGAAATGCGTCGGTCGATTCATATTGATAAGCTGAACTGTAAATATACTCAGAGGTGGCGATGTTGAGTAGCCCATCAATCAACTCATCGTGATCCATGGTCTTCTTGTTGTATTCTTCTTCCCAGCTACCGTAATAAAGCGTAGTAAGTGCACTGGTCAGTGCTGCACGGTGACGGTTACTTGCCAAAAAGTCTGCATTAAACCTCTGCAAATAATCGGTAATAACAGGCACACTTTCTAAGATATGATCGGCACTTGCCCATGAAGTGAAAAACTCCGACAGCGTATCGCCAGCCGATTGGCTAAGATCAAACAGATAGGGGTTCTTAGAATACTCAAGCAACGCACTGTAAATAGCATCAGCCGCTTGAGTGTCACTGTAAGTTAAGTCATCGTTATAGAACTCAATGTAAAATGCACCGCGTAAGAAGTAAAAAAGGTTACGCATTTCATCGCCGTTACGGCTGTCATAAGTCGCAGCCATACTGCTTACTTGATTAGCCACCGCTACCACATTTTCAGGTTGGTAAGCTGCAACGGATACGGCATCATTTCTTGAATAAAGCTCAGAGATACAAGAAAGTTCAGCTTGCCTAACAAAATCAAAAAGTGCTTGGCCACTTAAATCTGCAAATTCACTACTACAGGCATTATCTTCAGCTTCCGCTGTTGGACCAGATACACCCATCGGCCCTTCAATCTTTTTTGCTTGCTTACTCTTTGCAGGCATCTGTCGCTGACTTTTCTCAATGCCCTTTTTCTGACCGGGAATATTGGCCCCTTTTTCAAAACGGTTGTTGAGCTCTTTTCCATGCGCAGGCTTTGAAGCCTCTTTAGCAGTGGGGGCGATTTCTCCGTTCGCTAGCGCAGCACCAGGGAAAATGATGGCTGAGCAAGCTAATGCTAAAACGTGAATTTTAAACTTGCCTCGTTGAGCTTGAGGCTTAGATGATTCTATTGACATGTTTGACTCCAATTATTCGCGACTATGTCGTCAAACCACCTGATTCAGGGAAGTGATAAGCAGACTTTTATAGGGCATGACGTTGATATTGTTACTGCATTATTTTCATATTGTTAATCTTTTGTTAAAAAGATAATTAAGTTTATAATTTATACAGTATCCAAAATCAAGTGTAAAAAACGTACAAGAAGTGACAGATAGTCACATTTAACGATCTGCACTGAATGAACAGTCAAGAGTCAAAAAAATGACTGAGGTAGTGGGAGTTTGAGGATGGATAGTCAGCGCTTATAGCCCGTTATATTACGACAATGCTGGTATATTTATAGAACATCATACTTTCGTACTCAGGTTGTTAGTGTGCTTTTAGGCCACAAAAAAATCGTGAGTACCAACCAAAAGTAATAAGGAGTTCGCAATATTTATGAAAAATTAAAGTTGATGTTTTTTAGTGTTTTACCCTTGTAATGTTCCATTTCAATCAAGTGACTAAACTACATCGGTTAAATCTTCCCCAAGGTGCCAATAACCGATGTCAAAAAAATCACTCCTAAATATTCACTGCCAACATTCGCATAATAAATTAATGTTATCGACTTATTATGCAGCGTTGGTTTTTTTGTATTTTGTATATAACAAAAAGATATGGTTTAGTTGATTAATGGTAAACGACCTTAATCCACTCATAATGGTTTTGATCGGTGCACACGATCACGTTAGAATACGCGCCTTTCTATTCTGATTTTCGGACCTATGGAACTCATTTTAACGATTGCATTATTTGCATTCTCATCGGGAATAACACCTGGCCCAAACAATATTATGCTGATGTCATCTGGGGTTAACTTTGGTGTAAAGCGCAGCTTGCCGCATCTCTTCGGCATCTGCATTGGCTTTCCGGCAATGGTTTTAGCCATAGGCTTGGGCTTAAGTGCGGTATTTCAAAGTTACCCTATATTGCATGTCATTGTTAAATGTGTGGGCATTAGCTACTTACTGTATTTAGCTTGGCTGATTGCCAATAGTAGTGCCAAGATGAACGGTAAGGTTACCGTCACCCCGCTCACTTTTATCCAAGCGGCGGCGTTTCAGTGGGTCAATCCTAAAGCATGGATAATGGGCATTGGCGCTATAGCCACCTTTACCACTATGCAACAAGCACTTGCGCCACAAGTTATCACCATTGTCAGTGTCTTTTTCTGTGTTGCCCTGCCCAGTGCGTTTGTCTGGCTAGGGTTTGGCGTGGCATTAAAACGCATACTAAAGAATCAAAGACAGCAAAAAATATTTAACGTCAGCATGGCGCTCTTGCTTGTGCTTTCAATCATCCCTATGATCGCGCCATAACCCGCTATAGGCAGTATGTAATGACCAACAATATCGACCCAGAGCTGCAACAAGTCGCCACGCAAACCGAAAATTGGGTTAAGCAAGTGATTATGAAGTTCAACATTTGCCCTTTTGCGCGTCGTGAAGTTGAACGCGCGAGCATTCGCTATGCGGTTATCGATGAGTCAAAGCTTGATCAAGTGCTACAGGCATTGATCCAAGAGTGTATTTATCTTGATGAGCATAAAGAGGTAGAAACCACGCTATTTATCTTACCGCGCGGGTTTGAGGGCTTTTATCCCTATCTAGATCTTGTCGATATCGCCACTGACCTATTATTTGAACAGGGATATGAAGGGCAATACCAATTAGCGAGTTTTCACCCTGATTATTGTTTTGACGGCGAAGCACAAGATGCAGCTGCAAACTACACTAATCGCTCACCCTATCCAACGTTACACATCATTCGTGAAGTCAGCATGGAGTTAGCGTTAGCCAATTACGATGACCCTGAAACGATACCCGAGCGCAATATAGCCTTTGCCGAGCGTAAGGGCAGCGAGTTTTTTGTACAATTGCTAGCACACTGCAAAAAAAGTTAACAACAATAGCCCTTACGGGGGTGGTTAAGGATTAGAAACCAGATGGCAACAAAGTACTATGTAGTGTGGGCTGGACGTGAAACCGGTATTTTCACTAGCTGGGATCACACCAAAAAACAGGTCGATAAATTCCCTCAAGCCAAATATAAGTCGTTTAAGACCCAAGCTGAAGCTGAAGCTGCATTTAAGCGCGTTCCCAGCTATGGCGGCGCGGCGCAAAAAAAATCGACCACGGCTAACACTGGCCCAAAAACTGAAAAAGCCAGTAAAGCAATCGACCTAAGCCAACATGACGTATCGATTTTTACTGATGGTGGCTGCGAGCCAAACCCAGGTAAAGCAGGTTCAGGTATTGCAATCTATCAAAGCGGTGAGCTAACAGAACTTTGGTATGGGCTATTCAACGCCAATGGCACCAATAACTCTGCCGAGCTTAATGCACTGCACCAAGCTCTGCTGTTAGCGGACAAAGCAATTAAAGCTGATAAATCGGTACAGATCTTAAGTGACTCTCAATACTCAATTAATTGCATTACTAATTGGGCATATGGTTGGAAAACCAAGGGCTGGAAACGCCAAAAGGCGGGCGATATCAAAAATCTCGATATCATTCAACAGGCTCATGAACTGTATGACAATCTTAAAGAACAGTTGTCAATTAAGCATGTATCCGCCCATGTGGGCATCGAAGGTAATGAATTAGCTGACCGTATGTCAATTTATGCAATTGATAAAAAAGACAGCAAATTTTGCCGTTATCAAGAGCCGATCGTGTTATCAAGCATCCTCAGTCTGCGCACTGGTTAGCCTATCACCATCCTACCTGAAGATTCAGGATTCAGTGGGAGTTTAATGGGCTTTAATCACAGGTTCATTGCTCCAGGCTGAACCTAAGCACCTACATCCATGTAGGCGAGGCATTGATTGCCACTAATTGTCGCTCCCTTAGTAAAATCAATAACACAGAGTAAAGCCTACTCTTAGTATAAAAAGAATACCTATCGCAGAAGGTGTTGTGCAAGCCCACTTCGTTGTTGCACTTACTTAAAAGGGAATAACCATTTCTACGTTAATGCGCCTAGAATTGAACTCGCACAACGCCTCTGAAACGAGCATCTTCAAGATAGGATGGGGATATATAGTTCGCGGTCAGTTTAAATCCAACTAAACTGACTGTTATTTACCTTTCTTTAATAGGTTTAATCTAGCTGCTATGCGACAATCGCGCCCATGAATATCTACCTGCTTTTACACAAGGCTCCTATTCGCGTTATCCGTATTGGAAGGCGTCGTATTTGGCTGCGTATAAAACTGGATATGCTGGTTGTTAAAGAAGCCTTATCTCAGGAAAAACAAGAAACCAAAGAGATGCTGGTGACTTACAAACGCTATACTCGTAAGCAAGCCAGTAAAGAAGAGTTAGTCGAGGCCAATAAGCAATTCGCCGACCTACTCAAGGGCCTAGGGTTAGGAGTATTTGCCGTTTTACCTTTTGCGCCAATTACCATTCCATTAGTGTTAAAACTGGGGAAAGTGGTTGGTGTTGATGTGTTACCTAGCTCGTTCAATAATATGTCGGAGCGAAAAGCGAATGCGCGCAGAACCTCAACCAAAAACCGCGTTAAAGCCCACAATACCCAATCTAAATAACCTCAGCCCAAGCCACCTCGGTTCGACTTAAGCAATCTAAAACAATCACTGTAAAATCATCTCTTTTCTTTCTAGAAAGTGACTAGCCTGATATTCTTGGGGCTATCTTTTAAACTCGTCACTATAAAGAGTCCCTACATGAGTAATATCATCGTTTCAGGTGTTTCAGGCATTCCCCTTTCCATTTTTAACAGCGAAACATTTTCACAGTGGCGCGAAAAGCAAGCTAAAAGCGTGATCAACTGGCTAACCACAACCCAGTTTTCAGGCAAAGGTGTATGCTTAATTCCCAATACTGAGGGTGAATTATCTGAGGTCATTTTTGTCAGTAACAATGACAACTCCTACTGGCTTTGTGGTGATTTAGTCGGCCAACTACCCGCGGGGCAATACCAATTAACCGCTGACGAGAAACAGATTAAAACCGCAGCCTTTAGTTGGGGCTTAGGGGCTTATCAGTTTAATCGTTATAAAAAGAGCGATAAGCAGTTTCCAAAGCTTGTGGTTCCAACACAAGCTCAAGCCGATGAAGCCAATAAATTCATCCGCTCGGTGTCATTGGTGCGTGATTTGGTCAATACGCCAGCAGCCGATATGATGCCACAAGATTTGGCTGAAACAATGTCAGCAATGGCCACCGAGTTTGGCGGCAAGATCAGCCAAATAGTGGGTGACGAACTACTTGAGCAAAACTACCCAACCATTCACATGGTCGGCCGCGCGAGCGAGAATGCCCCGCGTTTAATCGACCTCACTTGGGGTGACGAATCCGCGCCTAAAGTCACTCTTGTCGGTAAAGGTGTGTGTTTCGATTCAGGTGGACTCGATTTAAAACCTGGCGCAGGCATGCGCTTTATGAAAAAAGATATGGGCGGCGCCGCGCATGTTATCGGTTTAGCGCAGCTTATTATGGCTAACAACCTGCCTATTCGTTTACGTGTATTAGTCCCTGCCGTTGAAAACGCTGTTTCAGCGAATGCCTTTAGACCCGGTGACGTGATCACCACGCGCAAGGGTATTACCGTTGAGATTGATAATACTGATGCCGAAGGCCGCTTAGTCTTGTGTGATGCACTTGCAGAAGCCAATAACGACAAACCTGAGCTAATGATAGATTTTGCCACCTTAACCGGCGCGATGCGCATTGCGTTAGGCACTGAGCTACCTGGGTTCTTTAGTAATGACGACCAAGTGGCTGCCGATATTACCGCCTCTGGTTTAAGTGTCGATGATCCTGTTTGGCGTATGCCTCTGCATAAACCTTACTTTGATCTCACCGGCAGTGATATTGCCGATTTAGCCAATTGTGGTAAAACGCCATTTGGCGGCGCAATCACCGCAGCGCTTTATCTAGAAGCCTTTGTTGATACAGACATTAGCTGGAGCCACTTCGATGTTATGGCGTGGAATAACCGTAAACTACCGGGTCGCCCAGTAGGCGGAGAAGCCTTTGGTATTCGAGCTGTATTTGATTACCTGCAAAATCGTTTCGCACCCGTTGATTGCAAGTAACGATTTGTAATAATACGATGCTTGTCATTCGACTGCCTATACAGGAAATTAAACTCCACTTTAAAGCAGCGCAATAACACACTGTAAAGTAATCATCCTTTACAGTGTGTTTCTTTAAATGTCTTTTATCTAAACGTAAACTCACCTACATTTTCATTAAGCCAATCGATTGGCTGACAACAAGCCTTTTTACCCACCGACGCACAGCAACAAAGAATATCACCTCTTACCCACTCGTTTTCTTAAAGTAATTTAAGCAGTAAAAACGTAAACGACATCAATTAAAGACCTCAAATGAAAGCGAATTGTTAACAGTCAGTTGGACATATTAAGCAAAACAAACTCGTATTAAAAAAATAACGTGATCTATACCTAACTCTCGATTCGACTGTTAATTAGCCATTGAAAAAACATTATTTATTTTCTATGCTGGGATTTGGTCCTAAATTCAAATGTATCAATTCGTATCAGTCATTATTTAGAGCGAATAAATACATCAACGAGTCTATTTTGAAGAAATTCAGCAGTGCTTTATCTTACATTATTATCTTGATTGCCATATTCATGGTCGGTCAAGTTATGTCGAGTAAGAGCGAAGTCGAGATTGCTTCATCTTCAAAAAACCAATCGTTACAGTCACTACATAAGCACGAAAACCTATTGTTTACAAAAGGTTTTTGCCTGCCTGAAATGGTGATCCTTGCACCACTTTGCCGTTTATTAACAATACCCGTTAATGATAAAGCCATCGCTAACATCGTTATTGGTATACAAGATATTGATCTAAATACACTATCTATTGAAGCAGCATTTTATTGTCTACTGCTCCTCTTTAGCAGCTATTTAATCGTTAAAAAATCAAAATTTAAAACGCCAAAAATTATTATAAATATGATATCGATTGTCCTCAGCTGGATAAAGCCGATTAAAGGTTGCCCTACTTAATTCACCTCAAATTATGTGTTTGCTCTAATCCACGACTAAACACCTATCAATAATAAGTAAATAGTTTCTCGATAACTTGGCGGCTGCACCGTTAGCTGAACAAGTTATGCCATCAACAACTGAACTCTCATAGGATGGAATAATGCCGTCACTGAATAACTGTGCCTTATTTTCGAATAAGTCCCGTTCAAAACATAAAAACACGTTAATTTACAGTACAGCTATCGGACTTTCACTGGCATTTACGTCTACCGCATTTGCTGATAATGAAAATGTATCCGCTGCGAATACGTCCAGCAAATCCCATTGGTCCGGTTACATCAGCGCTACGGCAACTAGCAATATCTTTGAACAATCTGCACCAAGTTCATACCAATCAATTAGCGGAAATGGTCGCATTGCTTACCGTGACGACTGGGGAAGCCTACGTGTATCTGTCGGTGGTGAAGTAGAAACGCACCACGACCAATCCTATTACTACGACACCTTTCTTGAATATCGTACACCGAGTAAGGAACTCGCTAATGATTGGACTCTGCTAGGCAGTGCCGGTGTATTTCTACCCACCAGCCACACCAGCCAAGAAAACAAACTGCAAGCGGCGCCAAGAATCGCGGGTTACCTATTTTATAGACCGAGCAAAGACTGGAATTTTTACCTATCTCCCAGGTTTAAATACAACGCATATAAATATGAAACCGGACGCCAAGGCGAACACTTTGTAGAGCACCAGATTGACATATTAGCCGATGCGACTTGGCAGTTTATAGACAACTGGTATGTGGATGTCAGTGGCTCATATCGCATGGCAAAAAGCTTCAATACTAATCGATATGACAACTTATTTACCGCGAGCGAAGAGATAGGCTGGGAGTTTTCTCCCAGTTGGATCGTCGCAGTAGGCCATAACAACAGTGGCGGATTCTATGACCCAGAAAGAGGTCAATCACATAGCTTCGAGCTTTATGACAAGCGAAGCTCAGTTTTTTATTTGTCGATGACAAAATATCTATAACAGTAATTTGAGGAGAGGTTTTCATGAATAAATCGACCATAACGTTGGCCGTACTAAGTGCGTTTGCACTGAGCGGCTGCGGGGCAGATGAACCGTATCAAGAAGTAAAAAAAGACGAGAAAATGGTTTCAGTCCAAGATCTCAAAAATGCTGCGACTGACAATACCGTCACGACAGGTCAACAAACAACAGCAACTTCATTATCTGAGTTAGCGGTAAAGCAGCCAGAACGCCTGTTTTTGTATACTCGTAGCTTAGGCGATGCGCCAAGATATTCAGCTCCAATTCATGGGTTTTCTCAAGGCGATGAAAAACTCGTGACCTTACGTATGACAGAGAATGGCATACAGGTCAGACAAATAGATAGAGACAACATAGGCTTAGGCCATGAATCTCGCTATGATAATGAGTATAACAAGGCACCAGTATTAACTATTCCAGGAAATTATGTCGATTTCCAATGTGAGAAAGACAACTGGGATGATTGCACCAACAAAGAGGAGGAGATCAATGACCGAAACGTCACATGGGATCAAAAGAAGTACTTCATTCCTCACTTTGAAGCCGCGAAAATTGCTGAAGAGAACTACACAGATCTTGTGACATTCAAACAATGCACCACTGAGACCGAATCTGCACATTTAGTGAAAGACGGTAACTGGCAAGGTTATGAGATGGACTTGAGCACCGGAGTGATCAATTTTGAAATTGAACACACCTATCAAGCTAACCCTGCCTGTTTTGGTCAATTTTTCAAAGGCAACTTTGACAACTTATCTTTTACGACCACAGAATATATTTCTATCGTTGCACTTGATCAACTCGCGAGCAAAGACTTTGACGTTGTGCCCTACAGTGAAGATGAAAACGGTAGCTATGGCTTCTTTAGAACCCAACATAATTACCGCGATGGCAACCACTCTGACGGTACCGACGGCTATGTACGTCAATACTTAAATCACTACAATCCTAAAAAAGAAGCTATTACCTATTACCTCAGTAATAACTTTTTTGAAGATAAAAACAAGCCATTCTTAGATGCTGCCAATGAAAGCATCACGGCGATGAATATTCAAAATAAAATGTTCAACACCGGTTTGCCCCCAATCAAACTAGCGCAAGCGAGTCAGCATCGTCATGGCGATCTGCGTTATAGCAACATCACCCTATTTGATGAGCCACTAGATAATGGTTTAGCGGGTTATGGCCCATCTGCTGCCAACCCACTGACCGGTGAAATCATTAGCGGTCGAGTCGATCAGTACAGTGCCAACTTAGAGCAAGGATCTACTCGTTACTATCGTCGTGTTCAACTCGATTATAACCGCGGTATGCTCGATGCTAATTCGGTAAAAGCATTAACGGGTGTTGACTATACGTCGTCACCAGAAGCGCTAGCGCGTGCAACCGCAGTTGCAGCCAACAAGCTAGTGGCTGAACAAACTGCGACAAGTGACAACTCAATGGCGCAACAGCCATCGCAAAAAGAGCAGCCACAAGCGTTAATACCTGCACTTTCCACCACTGATGCCAATACCGCATCATTTGAAGAACTTGTTAGCCAACAAAGTAAAACGGAAGACTTTTGGGCTGAACATAACCTAATGAGTGTCAACGAAGCCTTTGGTTTAGGTGGCGGTGCACTGCGAGAGCTGCCAAGAGGCATTAAAGGTCATGAAATTGACTGGACAGACAGCCAGTTCTGGGTCGATGGTAATGTCGGTGATCAGTTGAAAGACATAGAAAAAATGCCCACTGCATTTCAATCAGAGCTTGTGACTAAGCTTGCGGCGCAAGCCTTCGCAGGCACCTTAACCCATGAACTTGGGCACAACTTTGGCTTACGTCATAACTTTGCAGGTAGCCGAGATCAAGCTAACTTTTTTAACGAACAAGAGATTACTGATTTTCAAACTGCCTTTGCCGCTGCTGGTTACCCCAATTTAACCGCAAAAGCTGACTTTTCCAGCCAAATGGATTATAACGCCGACCGTTTTGCGACCACATATCAAAAGTACGATCTTGCTGCACTACGCTTTGGTTATGCACGTAATGTAGAAACTGCCGATGGGTCTTTAGTCTCACTAAAAGAGCAAGATGCGAAACGTCGTGAAGAGTTAGCAAATGGCAATCTTACTGGCATAACACAATATGGTGCACTGCATAATGTTGCCGCAGAAAATGACCTGCGTTACTTTGCCTTTTGTACTGATGGCCATGTCTCATTAAACAGTAACTGTAATCGTTTTGACGCAGGGACAAATAATGACGACATCGCGCAATATTATGTCGATAGATACTATGATAGTTACGACACAATGAATGTACGCCACAACCGTCAAACACTATTTGAAGATAATGTACTGCCCTACACCATTAATCGTTTGCAAGGCTTTAATGATATTCGCCAGTTCGTCGAAGACACGGCCACAGCTGAAGAGTTATTCTCGTTTGACCAAAATGGTTTAGCCGATTTCTGTCCGTCTCATCAAGCTTATTGGTTCTGTGCGTCACAGCGCGCAGTCAATAAAGCAGCTGATACATTTTTAAAAGTTGCAGGCTTGAATGACATTAATCTACATGTCACCTATAGAATGAAAAGCGACAACAGTGTTGGCTTAACCAAGGTTCATTCACTAGAAGATGTGCTATCACGTATTTACCGCCTCAATGGGAGTCAGCTAGCGGAAGGTATCGATATTGGCAAAATCATTACCCATTTTGACCAAGATCCACAGAAGCTAAAAGAGTTACTCATTAAAGCGGATTTAACTCCTGCCTACCAAGATAAAGTCATTGCTGAAGTAACGGTCAATAAAGGCCACCTGCTTAATGGTCTTAAAGCACCACAGTCAAACCCAAATCATCCTTATGTAAATGAAAGAGATGTATTAGGAATGTGGCCTGACAAGCTATTAGCGGTTCGCCAACTATTGACACGTACGTCGCCAAGAAGCACCACCGGGCGCACATACTATGCATTGGCAGATACTGCAAAAGTACATGACCAACTTGAGAATATGCTGTGTCAGATGACAATGGGAGATACTGTAAACTCAATCAACCGCTACTTAACTAAGCCAGTGTTAACCGAATCCTGCGGTGACGTAAACCCTGAGTATTACACTCAAGATATTGATTACGCTGACCAACAGATTGAAGCATTACCCAGCTATGCGACCTCGTTAGGTCGATATTTTGGATTTACTCATCGTTCAGGAGAGATGAAGGGTAAGAGTAATTTACTGCAAATGATGTTAAAGCAGGTTGTACTTGCTTCTCATGACAATGACTACCGCGGCGAAGAAAAAGCACGGGTGTGGCGCGAGTTTGCAGGTATTCACTTAGCCAATGATGCAGTAAGTTCGGTGGCGACAATTTCGTTACAGGGCAAAAATTATGCTGCAACGGCTGAAAATACCTTAGCACTTGAGTTGATTGAGCAACTGACTAAATTGAATGCTTTGATCACTGATAGCCCAGGCTTGATGAACCATGTTATGAACGCAGATGGTGCGACTTTCAAAGAGCTTATTGTTGACCCTCTTATTGCCAGAGATGAGCGAGTGTTGACCTATCTTCCAGTCATATCATAAAAAGCTAAATAGATATTGGCATAGAGTGTTGAACGACATTCATCGCTAAAACAAAAAACGGCAGTTAATCTGCCGTTTTTTTTATCGCGAATAAGTCACACTATTATATGAACAATTTCTTGAACAGCCCTTAATCTCAAGACACAAAAAAGCCCGACGAATCGGGCTTTTTTTATTGCAGAAAGTTACCCTTCAATACCTTTACTCGCAAGGAACTCATCATAAGTTCCTCTGAAGTCATTCACGCCGTTTGGCGTCACTTCAAGAATACGGTTAGCAATTGATGATACAAACGCACGGTCATGGCTGACGAACATTAATGTACCTTCGTACATTTCAAGCGCGTTGTTCAACGACTCGATTGATTCCATATCCATGTGGTTAGTGGGCTCATCAAGTAGCAAGATGTTTGGCTTTTGCATAATGAGCTTACCAAACAACATACGACCTTTCTCACCACCAGAAAGCACTTTGACTGACTTCTTAATATCGTCAGAACCAAACAGCATACGGCCTAAGTAGCCGCGTACAGATTGATCATCATCTTCTGGTTTGCGCCATTGGCTCATCCAGTCAAATAATGTCATCTCGTTCTCAAAATCTGATTCATGATCCTGCGCGTAATAACCAATCGCTGAGTTTTCAGACCATTGAATCGTCCCTGAATCTTGTGGGATATCGTGTACTAACGTGCGTAACAATGTGGTTTTACCCACGCCGTTATGACCCAAAACAGCAATACGTTCACCGACTTCAACAATCAGATTAAGATCTTTAAACAGTTGAACGTCAAAGCCTTTCGTTAGATCTTCAACAATCAATGCATTACGGAACAATTTCTTTTCTTGTTCGAAACGAATAAAGGGATTCACACGGCTTGAGGCTTTAATATCATCAAGCTTAATCTTATCGATTAGCTTAGCACGTGAGGTTGCCTGCTTTGCTTTAGACGCGTTAGCAGAGAAACGAGCAACGAAGCCTTGAAGCTCAGAGATTTGTGCCTTCTTCTTAGCATTATCTGAGATCAAACGTTCACGTGACTGCTGTGCAGCCATCATGTACTCATCGTAGTTACCTGGGAATACGCGCATTTCGCCGTAATCCAAATCAGCCATGTGAGTACAAACAGAGTTCAAGAAATATCTATCGTGCGAGATGATAATCATGGTGCTGTTACGTTGGTTCAGCATATCTTGCAACCAACGAATGGTGTCGATATCCAAGTTGTTGGTGGGTTCGTCAAGTAGCAGTACATCTGGATCTGAGAACAAGGCTTGAGCCAATAGCACACGCAACTTAAAACCTGGTGCGATTGCGCCCATAAGACCAAAATGCTGTTCGACACCGATACCGACGCCCATTAACAGTTCACCAGCACGAGATTCGGCGGTATAACCGTCCATCTCAGCAAATTCCATTTCAAGATCGGCAACTTTGATGCCGTCTTCTTCAGTCATTTCAGGTAAAGAGTAGATACGATCTCGCTCTTTCTTCACTTCCCAAAGCTCGGCGTGCCCCATGATAACGGTATCAATGACGTTGAACTCTTCATAACCAAATTGGTTCTGGCTCAACTTACCTAAGCGCTCATTAACATCCAGTGAAACGTTACCAGACGTTGGCTCAAGATCGCCCGCAAGGATCTTCATAAAGGTTGATTTACCACAACCGTTAGCGCCGATAAGACCGTAACGGTTCCCGCCGCCAAACTTTATTGAGAGGTTTTCAAACAGTGGCTTAGCGCCAAACTGCATGGTGATGTTAGCTGTAGTAATCAAAGTGGCATTCCGCTTTTGGTTATATGACTTATAGAGATCATAGATAAAACAAAAACCAGTAAATTAAAAAAGAGCCATTAACCCTAAATCAACTTACTGGTCGAAGACTCGCGCAAGTCCGCGCACAGCCTATAAAATTAAGCGCGATATTATAGCATTTTAGCCTAAATTATCAACTGTGATTAGTTATGTCAGATGACGATCTTATTAAAAAAGTGCGTTCTACGCGATGCTAATACAAGATGATAATCAAACAAGCTTAGTTTTACGCAATCGATTGGCATTACTCACCACGGTTAGTGATGACATGGCCATGGCTGCGCCCGCGATGACGGGGCTGAGTAACATCCCCGTAAAGGGGAACAATACTCCTGCCGCTAATGGGATCCCTAAACTGTTATAGATAAAGGCACCAAATAGATTTTGCTTGATATTTTTCATACTGGCTTTTGCCAGTAATAGTGTTTCAGCTACTACCATGAGCCTTGCAGATAACAAAGTAAAGTCTGCACTTTCGATGGCGATATCAGTGCCACTGCCCATCGCAAGGCCAATATCGGCGCTCATGAGTGCTGGCGCATCGTTAATACCGTCACCGACCATAGCAACCACTTCACCCGCTTGTTGCAACTCAATCACTTTTTGCTGCTTCTGCTGTGGTAAAACATTGGCAAATACGCTGGTAATACCAACAACATTGGCAACAGCTTGCGCCGTTTGCTCGTTATCCCCCGTGAGTAGCACCACCTTTAGACCACTCTTTTTCATGGCGGCTACTGCTGCAACAGCATCCTCTTTTATCGGATCGCTTATCCCTATGATGGCAATGAGCTTTTGATCTCTTGCCACAAAGACAGGAGTTTGCCCTTGGCTTGCAAGTAACGACACTTGCGCTTGATAAGCAGAAAAATCATCTAGCCCAATCTGTTGCATCAGGCTCATGTTACCAATGGTATATTCGATACCAGCCACAACCCCGGTTATTCCTCGGCCTTGCACATTGGTAAACTGTTCCGGCTCTTTAAGCAAGATAGATGACAGCTTAGCCTTGGCAATAATCGCACTGGCAAGCGGATGTTCAGAGTGTTGCTCTAACGCAGCGATATCACTGAGTAAGTCATGCTTGTCCACATCCGATTGCAACACGATAAACTCAGTCACCTCAGGTGCACCTTGGGTAATGGTGCCCGTTTTATCAAGCACCACAGTGGTGACCTTGCTTGCCGTTTGCAGCGCTTCGCCATTTCTCACTAAGACGCCCATTTTCGCTGCGCGGCCCACTGACACCATAATCGACATTGGCGTCGCGAGCCCCAAAGCACAAGGGCAGGCAATAATCAGCACACTGGTCAACACCACTAATGCATGTGATAGCGCAGGCTCTGGCCCGAATAGATACCAAATGGCTGAACTTAACAGCGCAATAACGATAACCACTGGAACGAAGTAAGCTGATATTTTATCTGTTAAGCGCCCTATTGGCATTTTGGATGTTTGCGCTTGCTGCACGAGCTCAATAATTTTTGCCAGTTTGCTCTCTGTTGCCCCCGCGGTCACTTGATAGATGATACTGCCATTACCGTTAACAGTGCCCGCACTGACGCTATCTGCAGGCGCTTTGTGAACTGGCACCGGCTCGCCGGTTAACATGGATTCATTGATCAGTGTTTGCCCACTGACGATCTCACCATCAAGCGCCACTTTGTCACCCGGTCGCAAGCGCAGATGATCACCTAAGCTAATCTGATCAATTTCGACCTCTTCATCGCCGGTATCGGTAACGCGTATTGCGGTATTAGCTTGTAGGCCCAGTAAACGCTGCACCGCTTCACTGGTTTTACCTCTCGCTCTAAGCTCCAATGCATGGCCTAAGTTAATCAAACCCAAAATCATCACGCTGGCTTCAAAGTAGACATGACGCGTATCAGCAGGGAACCACTGAGGCGCGATGACTACCAGCATCGAATAGATCCATGCAGCAGAAGTCCCTAATGCGATGAGAGTGTCCATATTGGCGCTACGGGCTTTTATTGCACGCAACATGCCCTGAAAAAAGTGACGCCCAGTTGTGGCCATCACGATAAAGGTCACCAAACCAACAACACCCCAAGCGAGTTGCTGGTTGGCGTTGTTGACCATCATTTCACCACCGAGTAAGCCCCACAGCATTAGGGGAACACCCAGACCTAAGCCAATTGAGGCTTGTATCACGCGCGTTCGATACTCTTTAACCTCATCAGCTTCTTTCTTCGCCGCGCCTTTTCGAGCGTCGAGCATCTGTTCGCTGTCGTATCCCACACCTTTGATGAGTTCAATCGCTGTTTCAGGCGTAATATCACCGAACACCTGCACTTGCTTGTCCGCAAGGTTCACCCTGGCGCTAATCGCATTACCGTTGCCCCCTTTAAGATTCACTTTGGAGAAAGCTGACTCAATTTTTGCCACACAACTTGCACAGCTCATGTTAGGGACATATAGATTAATACTTTTCATAAAAAACGCTCCCGCTTTAATTATATTGTATCTTTGATGTACCAAGGGTAATGTCTCCTATAGGGGGAGAGTCAAACGTCAATTAAAATTATTTTGCACCGGAGAGATTATGAAAATTGGTGAAGTAGCAAAACTGACCGAGTTGTCAGTAAAAAGCATACGTTATTATCATGACATTGGTTTAGTCGAAGGCCGAAAGAGTGATAACGGCTATCGAGAGTATAGCCAAAAAGAGGTGGATGCCTTGAGTTTTATACAGCACTGTAGAGCACTTGGTTTTACGCTAGAAGATTGTAAAGCATTACTCGACTTACAACAAAATACCCGCCGTAATGCCGCCGATGTAAAAGCGCTCGCGCAGCATCACCTCGATGATATTAAACAAAGAATTGATCAACTGAGTAATTTAAGGAACCAACTACAGCATTTAATTAAGGACTGTAAAGGTGGCAGCCAGCCCAACTGTGCAATTCTTAACGGTCTCAGCAATTAGCACTATGCTATAGACTGCAGCTTACCTACGCCTTAAGTTCTCTATATTTTCAATCGTAAGCACTGGAATATCTCCTGCGGGAGTAAAGCCAAAAACTTGGCCGTAGAATGAAAGTTCAGACTCTAAAGCGCGCTTCTTGCTTTGTGGGGTGACCCGATTAACAGCATTGTCATTAAGCTCAAGATAGGCTACTGGCCTGCCCTTTTTTTTCACAGCATTATAAAGCTGCAACGTTTGCTCTGCAGGGATGAGTGAATCGTTGCCCCCTTGAATAAGCAGCAAAGGTTCATTGACCCCTGAGAGGTTATTCATTGCAGAGCGGCGCTTATAGTTATCAAATCCACCAATGAGCGTCTCTAAATAATGACTCTCAAACTTATGAGAGTCACGCCTAAATAACTCAACGTCGCTAATACCTGAGTAACTTACCGCTGCACCAAAGGTGCTGTAATAAGCAACGGCTGACAGCGCAGTAAAGCCACCAGCACGAGTCCCTCTTATTGCCAGTTTTCGGCCATCTACATCGCCATTATTGACTAAGTATCCTGCGGCTCTGACCGCATCTTCTACATCTGACTTCCCCCAATTACCGTAAAGGCGATTGCGATAGTCCCGACCAAAACCTGTACTACCACGATAATTGAGATCAAAGACGGCAAAACCACGGCTGGTCCAATACTGAATATCTCGTCTAAATGCTCGGCTTGCCTGTGCAGTTGGGCCAGGATGCAGAAACATCACCAGCGGTGGCTCTTGCCCTGCTGGCGCTTTAAAATCTGGATTTACGGGTTTATATAAATAACCATGGGCCGTATCACTGTTGCCCGTTGTAAAGCTGACACTCTCGGCTCTAGAGATAAAATTAGGGTCCATCACGGTCAGTTCTGGCGCATAGATCAGCTGAGCAGAGCGGCCTTGAACTTTATAAATGCCTTTTTCAGGTGTCTCTTTAGCCCCAACGAAAACCACGCCATCGTCACTTTTAGTCACATAGGTAATCTCTGCAAAGTCAACCGCGATAGGATCGGTCACACCACTTTCAGTATCAATACGAATAAGCCCAGCTTCGCCTTCGTGGCTATAGCTTGCGATTAACGTATGTTCATTTTCGAATGCGTAATTGTGATGGCCTAGTTGCCAATCAGCAACGGCAAACTCAGCCTCTTGCGCTAGCACCACCTCAGTTTGCTCAAACTCGTTTAGGCGATAGATATTCCACCAGTTAGTGTAATCCGCGACAAAATAAAGCTGTCCATTAGGGCTAAAAAGAGGTTGCGTGATTGAACCCTTTTGCTCTGTAGCGACTTGTTTGACATTGACTACCGCACCTTTGTTATCCAGTTCTGCAAGCCATAGTTTGGTGTTATCCCACGGCATGTTTGGGTGATCCCATGTTATCCATGCCAATTTAGTTTGGTCTGGAGAGATCACTGGAGTTGAGTAAAAATCCGCGCCGGTAGCGAGTACGGTACCTTCGTCTGCATAACTTAAGTTAATACCCACCAGCTGATTAGCCACTTTGTCTGCATCTCGATGATCTTCCCTGACACAGATTAAACGCGAAGCTTTGGAATTGGATATACAGTCAGCATGTCGGGTGCCTGCGGGGGTTAATGCAAACGGTACTTGATTGGGTGCAATGCGGTACAACAGCTGATCTGATCGCTTGGTGGCAAAGAGGCTGTTTCCTATCGCCACAAAAGGGGCTCCACCATATTCATGTACACGACTGCCAATATCAAAACTGGAAGGAATGGCATCAACAACAGTACCCGCTGTTTCTATTCGTTTGACCCCACGTCGCCCTTCATTGCTCGCATCAAGAATGGTAAAATAGAGGCTGCCAGCAGTGACTTGGATTTCACCTATACTGTCTGATAAATCATAAACATGCTCAGCGGTAACGGGAGAATTCCAACTACCGAAATCCGCTATTTTTACGCCTGCAGGTAATGATTCTGAGACGACTGCGTCCGTATCCTTTGGCTTAGATACATCGCAGCCAACGGTTATCAATAACGTTGCAAACGTCAGTATCGATGCAATTAAAAATCTCATTAGCTGCCTAAGTATTGTCAGAGTAAAATATAAGTAATCGAATGCCATGATGTTTTAAAGCGCTAATAGCAATGATAAAGCTAACGTGACTATGATATCAACTCCATTACGTATTGGTGAATCCCCCTTACGTTAAATGCGCTTAATCCAAGGCATATCTGCGGCTATCTCAAATACAGTCACTTAGGTCCGCAGAGGATGGGAAAATTGATATAACACTTTCCGTATAGGCTGCACTAAGCGCTGTGTAAGAGCGGCATTACTTACGCGTAAACTTTTTGATAAACCACTGCATGATCTCAAATTGAATACGTTTGTTTAATCCAAAATAGATGCAAACCCAAGGTGATAATAATATGTACCAGGGAATAATAGCGGTACTTTTGCCGCTAAACATCAAATAAAAAAAGCCTAAATAGATCACTAACACTCCACAACAACCGACCACGAGCATCATCACCTTGGTTATTTTCTCTAACCAGTCCATTGTAACCTTGACTCCTCTTTTAAAATAAACGCAATTTGAAGTACTTCTATTATGACGTAAATCCTCGCTATTGTTCAAATTCAAACGCTTAGTCACTCTCATAAAAAAACGGGCAAAAGCCCGTTAGTTGTTATTGAGTGAGTCGATATTACAAACGGATACCGCCATCGATCTCAAACACGCGGCCGTTGACATAATCGTTTTCAATAATAAAACGCACGGTAGACGCTATCTCTTCCGCTTGACCTAAACGTCCGACTGGCACCATTTTTTCAAGACGTTCAAGCGCTTCAGGCTTCATTGCAGCCGTCATTTCAGTTTCAATCACGCCCGGTGCTACCGCTGCGCTACGAATATTGTGACGTGCAAGCTCTTTAGCCCAGCCTACACTCATCGCCGCCACACCCGCTTTAGACGCTGAGTAATTTGACTGACCCATGTTGCCTGCCCGAGCAACACTAGAGATGTTGATAATCACACCTTGTTGCTTGGTTTCAATCATTGCAGCTGCCGCTTCGCGGCCACACAGAAATGTGCCGGTTAAGTTGACGTTAATAACAGATTGAAACTGCTCATAAGACATACGGTCTGTGACTTGGCCATCTTTGGCTTTTACCATTAAACCATCACGTAGAATACCCGCGTTATTTATCAGTACGTTAACTTGGCCGAAGTCTTCTTTAATAAACTGAAAACCCGCTACGACATCTTCTTCATCTGTAATGTCTAATGCGTAACCTTGTACTTCAGTTGTGTCACCAAGGTTTGCACAGGCTTTTTCCAACTTCTCTTGGTCAACATCGATAAGTGCTAACTTGGCACCTGCTGCCGCAAAATTCTCCGCCATCGCGTAGCCTAGTCCGCCCGCACCACCAGTAATAACAACAACCTTATCTTTTAAATCCATCGAATTACCCTTTGTTTTTTATCTGTTGAGAATTAGCAAACTGCTCAAAAATACTCGAAAAATCGCGTTTACCGTGACCCTGACGTGCATGGTTCACATAAAGACTGCGCGCTAAAGCTCCCATTGGCGTGCTTGAATTTGATAACAAAGCCGCTTCTTGAGAAAGTCCCAAATCCTTCACCATCAAGTCGACCATAAAGCCACCTTGATAATCGTTTGAAGACGGTACCGATTCCATAACACCCGGGCAAGGATTATATTTATCTAATGTCCAATTACCACCACTACTGACTTTCATTATATCTGAAAGCACTTTAGGGTCGAGTCCATGGTCAACGCCCATCTGTAAAGATTCAGATGTGGCTACCATCAACACTGAGAGCAGCATATTATTACAAATCTTAGCGACTTGCCCAGCACCTGGGCCACCAGCATGGAATATATTGCCTCCCATAGCATTCAGTGCATCCTGCGCGCGCGAAAATGCGTTATCACTGCCGCCACAAATAAAGGTCAGCGTGCCTGCTGCTGCGCCTGCGGTGCCGCCCGAGACTGGCGCATCGATAAACTCTAGACCCTTGTCTGCAGCATGCTTTGCCACAAAACGTGCACTGTCCGCATCGATGGTCGAGCAATCAATGAGTAATGTCCCTTTTGCAACCACATCCACGATACCTTTATTATCGGCATCGCCAATGTAGAGGCTACGAACATGTTTGCCCGCTGGCAACATAGTCACCACAATGTCTGCGCTAGCGGCTGCGCCACACGCGCTGGTTGCCGTTAGTGCGCCTTGTTCGGCTAGCGCTTGCATTGCAGCGGGAACCAAATCAAACACTTTAACGGTGAAGCCCGCTTTAATCAGATTAACGGCCATTGGGCCGCCCATGTTTCCTAAACCAATAAATGCAACAGTACTCATCTTTTGCTCCTGTGCACTTTGACAAGTGCAATAACGTATCCGTGTAAACCAGTCGTATTATTTAAAGCATATCGCTTAAAGGATGGCGACTTTCAGCCCAAGGGGAGATCATCAGTGATGACACAAAATCGCTCGGTATTGAAGCCACATCCTTATATAACCACTTCGGGCTTCTATCTTTATCAATCAGCAACGCGCGCACACCTTCAGCAAAATCAGCGCGAGCACAGCAATTAACACTCAAACCTAATTCGAACTTAAACACCTCAGCTAAACTCATCTGAGTGCCAAGTTGTGATTGTTTGTGCACCAACGCCAGGCTGATAGGGCTACCGGCCAACATCACTTTGCAGGCTTTAGCTAACCAAGGCTGCGCTTGTTTAAGTGTGTCATCTAATGCACTTACCCGCTCAACGATGGCAGTTAACTCGCCGTCCATTAAGTCATCAATCAGTACTTGATGTATTTCAAGCTGACTTGGTGCCAGCGGCGTCTCGCAGTCGAGTTGCATGTCATCGATAAGCGCATGCAGCATTTCATGGTTAAACGCTTTATCGTCTGCCCATGCAAGCGTTGCCATTGCATCAAACAGTAACTCTTTATCATCGCGATTTAAGTAGTGATTGCCGATGCCAACATAGTGTGCATCAGCACCATTCATATTGTAGGCGGTCATCCCCAAAAATAGGCCTGCTTTACCTGGCATACGATTGAGGAAATAACTGCCGCCAACATCAGGGTATAAACCAATAGTGACTTCTGGCATCGCAATACGCGAATGCTCAGTCACGACTCGGTGGCTTGCGCCCGCCATTAGGCCAAGTCCACCGCCCATAACAATGCCATCGCCCCATACCAATACTGGTTTAGCAAAAGTATGTAACAGATAATCTAACTGGTACTCTTGCTTAAAAAAATCCGTGGCTTGGGCAGTCACTTCACCTGGCGTTGCCAACGCGGCATGATAAATAGCGCGTACATCGCCACCGGCACAGAACGCTTTTTCGCCTGCGCCATCTAACACCACAGCGACGATATTGTTGTCATTGCGCCATGCTGTTAACTGGCTCGTTAACGCCTGCACCATCTCAATATTAAGCGCGTTAAGCGCTTTTTCGATATTAAGTGTTGCTACGCCAATATGTTTGCCTGATGCGGTGCCCAACGTTTGGAACACCACACTGTTGCTGTTTGCGTTTGTCGTTGCCATTAGCCGTTCTTCCAAACAGCTTTACGCTTATTTAAAAAGGCACTTACGCCCTCGGTTTGATCTTCTGTATCAAACAGGTTAGCAAACTCTTCACGCTCTAGCGGTAATGCTTGCGTTCTTGGCATAGTGCGGCCGGCTTGAATCAAGCGTTTACAAGCGGCAACACTGCTAGGGCTTTGGTTCGCCACTCGCTCTGCCAGCGCCATTGCGGCATTAAAGCTCGTGCCTGTGGCAACCACCTCTTCTACCAGACCTATCGCTTCAGCTTTAGCCGATTTAATACGCTCACCGCATAGGATCATTCTCTTAGTCCAGCCTTCACCCACTAATGCGGTTAAGTTTTGGGTGCCACCCGCACAAGGAAGTAGACCCACCGTTGCTTCTGGTAATGCCAATTGCGCTTGCTCTTCGCAAATACGAAGATCACAGGCTAACGCCACTTCAAGACCGCCACCCATCGCGTAGCCATTGATGGCTGCTATTGATACGCCGCGAAAGGCACTTAACGCCTCAAATGCTTCACCAAAATAACGTGCCATATCTGCTGCATTATTTTTATTACCATCGGCAAATAACTTTAAATCTGCACCCGCGGAAAAGAACTTGTCTCCTTCACCAGTAATCACCAGTGCGTAAACAGCTTTGTTATCATTGAGTTTGAGCACTTTTGCTTTAAGTTCTTGTAAGCTTTCTGCAGTCCATGTATTCGCTGGCGGGTTGTTCATGCTAATAACCGCGGTATGGCCGACGATTTTCTCTAATAGTAGTGACATGGAAACTCCTGTTAAATTATCTTAAATCTGTGATACAAAGGTTTTCAAATAAGCGGCTTATAAAATCGCGCCGGCGTTTTCATCCAATAAACGACGAGAAATAATCAAACGCATAATTTCGTTGGTGCCCTCTAAGATCTGATGCACACGCACATCTCGGACATAACGCTCTAGCGGGTATTCACGGATATAACCATAACCACCGTGGATCTGCAGTGCCGCATCACACACCTGAAAACCGATATCGGTAGCAAAACGTTTCGCCATCGCGCAATACGCGGTTGCTTCAGGATCTTGCTGATCCAGTTTAAATGCCGCCAAACGCACTAATTGTCTGGCCGCCACTAACTCTGTTGCCATATCGGCTAATTTAAACTGCAGTGCTTGAAAGGTCGCTAAAGGTTTACCAAACTGTTTGCGCTCATTCATATATTGGGTGGCACGTTCAAGCGCCGCTTGTGCAGTACCAATCGAACAAGTGGCAATATTAATACGGCCGCCATCAAGTCCTTTCATTGCGAACGTAAAACCTTGGCCCTCTTCACCGAGCAAATTGCTCATGGGTACGCGAACATTGTCAAAAGTAATTTGACGTGTGGGCTGCGCGTTCCAGCCCATTTTATCTTCCGCTTTACCGTAGATAACACTCTCAGCGTCCGCAGGAATAGCGATAGCAGAGATCCCTTTTGGACCCGCTTCGCCTGTACGGCACATCACGATTAGCAGCTCTGTTGCGCCCGCGCCTGAAATAAACACTTTAGAGCCGGAAATAAGATAGTCATCACCATCACGCACCGCTTTGGTTTGCAGTGAAGCAGCGTCGCTGCCTGCGCCAGGCTCTGTTAAACAGTATGACGCTAGATTTTGACCGGTAGTCAATGATTCAGACCATTCGCTGCGCAGCGCTTCTGAGCCAAAGCTGGTGACCAT
The DNA here is from genome assembly GCF_002836075.1 of Shewanella sp. GutDb-MelDb. Classification (NCBI taxonomy): domain Bacteria; kingdom Pseudomonadati; phylum Pseudomonadota; class Gammaproteobacteria; order Alteromonadales; family Shewanellaceae; genus Shewanella; species Shewanella sp. GutDb-MelDb. The sequence continues at coordinate 33,731 of NZ_PJBM01000126.1, forward strand.
CCAAGTGGCCATATTGTGAATCGTCAACATGGCCGTCGTAGCGGTACATCCCATGGAGAGTTGTTCAAAAATAATGGAAGAGTCTAAACGAGATAAGCCCATGCCCCCTTCAGATTCAGGTGAATACAAAGAGCAAAAGCCCAGCTCACCGGCTTTTTGAATAACATCTTTTGGAAAGTGGTGTTCGGCATCCCATTGAGCCGCAAAAGGCGCAAGCTCTTCTTTTGAAAATTGAGCGGCTAAGTCGGCGAATTGGCGTTGATCGTCATTCAGATTGAAATCCATCGGGTGCTCCTGTTGTACTGTCGAGTGCCTCAATATTTTAGCGCTAGCTAGTCACTCTAAGGTGGTCAGCGCTAACAAGGCTGTGGGTCTTTGCATGCGTTTATCGCTGCCGACCTCTATTCGTTATTTGACCGGGTGCGGTGTAAGCCCCACCCTCATTAACGCTAATTGCCATCTAACGGAATTAGATGGCATCTCTGGCATTACTTAAGATCAATCGTCATATTGGGTGCTGATGCAACCGCAATATCAGATTCAAACCAACGTGCTGTAATGGTTTTAGTTTCAGTGTAGAAACGCACTGCTTGCTTACCGTATGCATGTTGGTCACCATAGAAACTGCCCTTCCAGCCGGTAAATGAGAAGAAAGGTAGCGGCACTGGAATTGGCACGTTAATACCGACCTGACCCACTTCAATTTCATGCTGGTATTTACGGGCTGCGGCGCCACTGGCAGTGAAGATTGCGGTACCATTTCCGTAGGGGCTACCGTTAACAATCTCAATAGCTTGTTCCAATGATTCGGCATTCATACAACACAGTACCGGACCAAAAATCTCTTCTTTATAGACGCTCATTTCTGTGGTGACTTTGTCGAACATGGTTGGGCCAACCCAGTTACCCGACTCATAGCCCTCAACCGTAAAGTCTGTACCATCGAGTAAGCAGTCAGCGCCCTCTTTAATACCTTGTGCAATGAGGCTCACCACGCGTTGCTTAGCCGCAGGGCTAATGACTGGTCCGTATGCCGCCTCTTTGTCATCCCAAAGACCCGGTTTAACCTTGGCAATCGCTGCTTTAAGTTCAGGGATCCACTCTTTCGCGGCGCCAACAAAAATCGCGACAGACAACGCCATGCAACGTTGACCTGCAGCGCCAACCGATGCGCCCACCAAGTTATTGATCACTTGCTGCTTATTGGCATCAGGCATAATAACGCAGTGGTTTTTAGCGCCTGCAAAAGCTTGTACACGCTTAAGGTTATCGGTACCTGTCTTATAGATGTATTGACCCACATTAACGGAACCGACAAAAGAGATGGCTTTAATGTCTGGATGACGTAAGACAATATCCACTGCCGTTTTGTCACCATGAACTAGCTGTATAACGCCTTTTGGCGCACCGGCTTCGACAAACAACTCAATAAGGCGTTGTGGTGTCATTGGATCTTGCTCTGACGGCTTAAGCACAAAGGTGTTACCGCAAGCAACGGCAAGTGGGAACATCCATAACGGGATCATCGCAGGGAAGTTAAACGGTGTAATGCCCGCACAAACCCCAAGAGGTTGGATGTAGCTATAAGTGTCGATTGAACGCGCCACGTTTTCAACCGTTTCGCCCATCATCATCGACGCAATAGTACATGCATGTTCTGCCACTTCGATACCACGCCAAACGTCACCCTTGGCATCATCAAATGTCTTACCCGTCTCTTGTGCCAGAATGGTAGCGATCTCATCATGATGCTCTTTTAGCAAATGCTGATACCTAAGCATCACCCGTGCACGCTCAGAAACAGGCACCTCTTTCCAAGTTTTGAATGCTTTTTTTGCGCTGGCAATTGCCGTTTCAACTTCGCTTGGTAGCGCGGCGTTAACGACGGCAATGGTTTCGTTATTAGCGGGGTTTGTGACGGCGATCTGTTGCTCGCCATTACCTAAGATCCATTCGCCATCGATGTAGTGCTTAACTTGAATAGTCATATCGCTTCCTAAATTTTCATCAACTATCATTGGTAGTGATGAGCAAAATGATGATTTAAGCGCGGCCATTATTATTTTATGTTGCGGAGCATCACTGATGTATACCGCTGGCTCACACTTAAATCGAGTCTTGTTGATTACTGTCTATCTATCACTTAATGAATAATTTATAACTCAATTGCCATCGCAGTGGCTTCGCCGCCGCCAATACATAAAGACGCAACACCTTTGTTAAGGCCGCGCGCTCTAAGTGCATGGATTAGCGTTACCAGCAAACGTGCTCCTGAGCAGCCGATAGGGTGACCTAAAGCGCATGCACCGCCGTTGACGTTGACCTTTTCAATATCAAGTCCAAGCTCAGACACTGCCAACATGGTGACCATGGCAAACGCTTCGTTTATCTCGAATAGATCAACCTCTTCCTTACTCCAGCTTACTTTTTCTAGCAGCTTATTCATCGCACCTACTGGCGCCGTAGTAAACATTGAAGGCTCTTGAGCATGGGTTGTATGGCCTTTGATCGTTGCCATCACGTCAAGCCCTAGCTCAGTTGCCTGTGCACGTGTCATTAGCATCAATGCGGCTGCACCATCTGAAATTGAACTCGAGTTTGCGGCAGTGATAGTGCCGTCTTTAGCAAATGCAGGGCGTAGTGTCGGTATTTTGTCTGGACGGGCATTACCTGGCTGTTCATCAGTATCTACCACGATATCGCCGCGACGGTTTTCCACAGTCACGGGGGTGATTTCCGCTTCAAAAGCACCGGCATTAATGGCGACATTCGCTTTTTCCAGTGAACTCAGTGCAAAGTCATCCATCTGCTCACGGGTCAATTTGAAATCATCAGCGGTATTTTGAGCAAACGTGCCCATAGCGCCACCGGTATAAGCGTCTTCTAAACCATCAAGGAACATGTGGTCTAACACTTTGCCATGGCCCATTCGCATACCGCTACGGGCTTTGTCGAGTAGATATGGCGCTTGGCTCATATTTTCCATACCGCCCGCAATGACGATGTTGGCACTGCCGGCTTTAATTAAGTCGTGAGCAAGCATTACGGTTTTCATACCTGAACCACAGACTTTATTGACTGTTGTTGCGGCGACAGAAAGCGGCAAGTCAGCTCCCAAAGTGGCTTGACGTGCAGGCGCTTGACCAAGACCTGCAGGCAATACGCAGCCCATGAGTACTTCATCTACCAGATCAGCATTTAAGCCACTGTGCTGTATTAACCCTTTAATCGCAGTCGCTGCAAGTTTTGGAGAAGCGACGCTTGAAAGTGCACCTTGAAATCCACCCATAGGGGTGCGCTTAGCGGCAACAATAACGATGTCTTGGTTTGACAGTTCTGAACTCATATATACTCCAGTAATACTTTAAGGCTTGTTTTTTGTGCTCGGTCAGCGATGTACTTCAATGGTATAAGGAGACTTTATCTACGCTATTACAGCGACTTACCTTAAGGTGATTCGCTCGGTATAAATACCGCATTGCCGTAAAACCGCTAACCCATTAAATGTGATCTCGCTCAACATTTTCACACTGTGACGTTTACGCGAACGTAAAGCAAGCCAAGTTAGCCAAACATCTACCAAAGTATAAGGTTGAGATGTCACTTAAAATTTACACAAAGCAGAGCGAGGTAGGGAGCAAAGGGATTAATACTGGCGACAAAGCGTAACGGCGGATAATAGTCGGTGATGATGTTTATCAAAGTCGTAAAAATTAAGACTTAAACTTGCCTTATGACCTCTCTACGCTAGCCTATTATTAGGTCATTTTATTATGCAATCAAACGTGATACGACCTTAATGACTAAAAATAACAATCGATTAAGAGTAACGACAGCTCAATCAAAAAAGAGAGGTATTCCTATGAGAAATGTATTTTTGATGAGTTTTATCGCGTTATCATTGTGTGCTTGTATCGCTGTAGGCGCTGCAACATTAGGCGCTGTTACCTATTATAAAAGCGCAAAACATGAAGTTGCCACGGTTAATATTAATGCGACACCGGACAATATTTACCGAGTCGCATTACAAACTATCAAGAGGAATTCGTTGTTGAAGGTGGTGTCTCAAGACGAGAAAAATCATTTAATTGAGTTAACCAAAGGTGACCTTAGCGCCAGCCTTAAAGTTTTCAGGGTTGATCCACAAGTATCGCAGTTGCTTATCACCTCAGAAATAAATGCAGACCGAAGCACTCGATTGGTATTAGACGGTGTATTTAGAATTTGCCAACAGTTAAAAGTGGATTGCACCTTAGTGGTCGATGGCAGTTAATACCCAGCAATATAAGCCGCGCCTTTAGTCTTTAGACTCCAAAGGGGTAATACCGATCATATCGTCCAAATTGTAAGGTGTTAACTGATAAACATAATAGTTTAGCCAGTTACTGACTAACAAACTGCCATGGCTATGCCAGCGCGCGATAGGCTGTTGACTCGGATCGTCATTGCGAAAGTAGTTCTGCGGCACCTCAGGTGATAATCCTTGCGACAAGTCTCTAGCGTACTCATCTTTTAATGTCGATTTTTGATACTCTGGGTGACCCATGACAAACAAATTACGGCTATTTTTGCTGAGTACCATATACGCGCCCGCTTGCTCTGACTCTGTTAATACCTGCAACTCAGGATGCTCACGCAGTTGTTCTATATTCATTTCAGCAAATCGAGAATGTGGCGCGTAAAATTCGTCATCAAAGCCACGCAATAATGGAAAATGTTCACTGGTACGTTTATGGACAAAGACCCCTGCACGCTTAGATTTTAACAGTGTGCGATTGAGTCCAAACAGGTGATAGAGTGCAGCATGAGCCGCCCAGCATAAAAACAACACTGATGTGACATGCTGCTGTGACCAGTCAATAATCTCTCGAATGTGATCCCAATATGAGACGTCTTCAAATTCAACCTGACCTAACGGCGCCCCAGTAATGATTAGACCATCATAATTTTTATTTCGTACCTGTTCAAAATCACGGTAGAAATTATTCATGTGATCAATCGAGGTATGCTTTGACTCCTTGTCATGAATACGCAGCAGATCAACATCAACTTGCAGTGGCGTATTGCCCAATAAACGCAGTAATTGGGTTTCAGTTTCAATCTTGTTTGGCATGAGATTGAGAATAAGCACTTTCATTGGTCGTATGTCCTGATTCGCAGCGCGCGTTTCAGACATAACGAATATATTTTCAGACTCCAAGATCTCTGCCGCGGGCAGATTGTCAGGGATTTTAACCGGCATACAGCGCCTCTTATTCAATGAGAGTAATAACAGAAAGAGGCGCTTGTAATACTAGCTATGCTAGTTAATTTAGCGCGCTACTTTCTGTAGCAAAACTGACATAGGCTCGGCAGAGTCCAAATCAATTCTATAAGCTTGTTCGTTGATAAACATAAGCTTGTCGTTAAGGCTAATACGAGCCCCAACCGTATAAGTGTGCCCTGCCTCAAACTGATCTCGGTTGATCAAAAACTGAAAAGGCGTAGGCGTACTGATATCACTGCGTTCAAATTCTGCTATAACAACTGCAGGTGCATCCATTAACGACACGTCTTGCACTTTAATGCTGATAACAGCTTCAGGTGGTAATGCTATACGCTCTTTGTACCAAACCTCTCCCTGGATCTCTACCACGGCATTTGAGGTCGCACAGCCCGATAATAAACCCGCTGCGATAACAAAAGATAATAAAGGCTTAAAGTAGTTTTTCATGTTAACACTCCTAATAATACATCAAGACTTCTAGAAGTCTATATGTCCGAACTTGAAATTTATATAACTTTACCATGAATATCACTCTGATTAGCTCGTGATCCTCTATTCCGTTTGGCTGAACTCAGCATCCTTGTCACAGCAACAAACAATTAATCTTGTTCTAATACACTTATGTTCCTATGATAAGTAACCTATTTGAAGTCGAATATTTATATGACACAAGCAACTGCAATAATTGTGGGCGCAAGCTCATTGCTCAGCCGTGAAATAGCAAAACAGCTTGCTGACGACGGTGTAGAGCTCGCCTTATTAGCACAAGATCCACAATCTCTTATTGAGTTTAGCCAATCGCTTCCGACTAAGTCTGAAGTATTTCCACTGCAAATAGATGATCCTCAAGCTATTATTTCAACTCTTACCGCAGTTTGGCACTCTCTAGGCGGTGCTCATCTTGTACTGGTCAATACAGGCTTAAATAGCTATGACCCTGAACTGCCTTGGCAGCCAGAGCAAGATATCATCACCGTTAATGTGCAAGGGTTTTCAGCCATATGCAATACAGCTTTTAGGCTATTTCGTGATCAAGGTTATGGCCAACTAGCGGCAATTAACTCGATTGCAGGCCTAAGAGGCGGACCAAACGTTGCCTATCATGCGTCTAAAAGTTACGCCGAAAACTACTTCGAAGGGCTGTGTATGCATGCTCAGCGACTAAAGCTGCCCATAACCCTTACCGACATCCAACTGGGTCTGCTCGATAAAGCTGCCTTACAGCAAAGCCGTATTTGGCTTTCTCCTCCGGCTGAAGTTGCCAGCCAGGTCATTAAAGCGATGAAAGCCGGTAAACGTAAAGTCTATGTCACTAAGCGCTGGCGTCTCGTAGCATGGCTGACCAAATTGCTACCTGAGTTCGTTTACAATACGCGCCATTGGAAAACCAAAGAACAAAAGCAAGCAGAAAAAGCCGCTAAAAAAGAATAGTCGAGTCACGGGAAGTTCCGTTAATCGATAAAAAAAGGAGCCTTAAGGCTCCTTTTTTTAAGGGGGAAATCCAAGTCAATCTGCTGACTAGAAGGTATAACCTATGCTGACCATGTAAACCCATGGATCAATGTCTGTTTCAATGGTCACTGGCACAACAGTGCTTGACTCAAGTACCTTATAGTTGAAGTTAGCATCAGTGCTAATTTTTGCATACCAAACCGAAGCATTTACAAGCCAGCTATCGTTGATTTGATAATCTAAACCAACTTGACCCGCTATTCCCCAAGAGTTAGATAAACTCAAATCAGATAGGCGCCCGCCTACATCATTAGTAATTTCATTATCGTAAAAATTGGTAAAGTTAACACCGAGGCCGATGTAAGGACGTAATTTTGAATCCGCTGAACCAAAATAATATTGCGCAACTAAGGTTGGCGGTAACTGCTTAGTTTCAGCGACTTTACCCACGCCAGCTAGAGAGATGTCATGTGTAAATGGCGATGCCGCTAGCAGCTCAATACCAATGTTATCCGTGAGCATGTAACCAAAGTTTAAACCTAACTGGGTATTGTTGCTTACAGAAAACTGACCTAGATCTCCAAGATCTGGCGTTATGATATTTTGGCTTGATTCATTTGGCGCTACGACTGCAACACCTGCTCGTATAATAATATCACCAGCTTGATGTGCTAGTGCAGAAGAGGTAAAACCGGTAGTCAATAGGGCTGTAGCAATCAATCCAGAAACGATATTTTTGTTCATCATATTACTCCATCAATACAACATGAGCTGCTGTTTTTATTATCAATATCCATACATTTGCGTGTACCCTGCCAGAATAATCGAGTCGCGAATTTGATCTAGATCAACGCTGACGTGAAATACCCAATTAGTGGTACCTACAAGTGACTAGGATCACACTTCCATAAGGTATATTGAAGTTGCAGCTTATGGTTGTGTGACAAAAGACCACTTAGACCGTATATCGCACGAACTAACGCAACCGTTTGGATTAACAATTAATTAACCTTTTAATATTATAATAAGTGATAGATATTGAACCATTGATAAAGGTATTAGGCAGTGAATAGGTACTTAATGATGACACTGTGTTTCATTAATTTTATGCAGATAATTAGGGGTAGATATTAGCGGTAGCCATTAGTGTTAGTCGTTATAGGTAAGCAACTGTTGCAATTATGGCTTGAGTTCAACATTCGCATTCATTCACTGACCACTTGCAGTAGAGGATAATCTTGTAACCACTGTTTGTTATCCACTCGATGTTGGAAGAGTTGCTTAGATTTTTTAGGGTTATGGGTTAACGTCAATTGAAATAATCTTTGGCTACAAAAAGGTGTCACGACTTGCAGCGCTAATGGTAAAGACGCTATTGATACGACTCTACTTTCCGTCATTGTCTGATTGATAGTCACAGCAATAGCCGTTTCTTTTTCTGGCCAAAAACTCATCGCATCTAAACAAGAAGTATAAGCTTGGTCATTATTCTTAAGGTGCATTCGAGCTTGATTCTTAACCGACCAAGGGTAGTCCGGTGCAAGTGCACGTAACTGCTCTTCATAATCACGGTCTTGGCTCGCACAGAGATTGCTGGCATCAAAATAGATAAGGTCAATATCGTTAAGCGGTCTAGGCGCTGTCTCATGCAACTTATCCCATACAAGATTACGCACAAAGCCTGCAGCCAACATCCATTGCGGTAATTGCAGTTTTTCCGCCATCAATAGGGCTTGGTAGCGGTATTTATCCTCTCTAAGCCATTGAGCAATTTGTTGGCTCGGCTCAATCATGGCAAAAGCCTTTTATCATTCAGAGTGAATCCACTTAACACGCTAGCTGTTCAACTATCATCATAATAAAAGGAGCCTAAGCTCCTTTTATTAAATAATCAGTATTATGACTTAGGCGCAGGCACAGCTTTCATCAGTACTTCAGTGGTGAACTTACCATTGCTAATGACAGGGAAGCGATCATAGGTTTGGAAAATAACTTGGTTATTGAATTGGATCATTGCTACCACCCCATAATGAATTGAATCATCAATAGACTCCTCGGGTAACAAGAACTTAAACGGGACTGGCGCCCTTACAATGTTAAAGCTCTTCTGTGCAACAATAACCCCTGGAGTGTCTAAATCGATGATAGCGATCGTAATAGAGCATCCCTCTGGCAACGCTATTTTTTCCAGATATCCTGCGGCACCATTAACCATCACTGGGGGCGCTTCTGTTACTGTTACACATGCGGTTAGTGTTAATAAACACAGTAAAACGGTCCATTTCTTTAATGCTGAAATCATCTTTTTATCCTGAATATTTATCTTTAAAATAGCCTAAATTACGCTTTTTTAGTGGTCATGCGGATCAGGCCTTCTTGAGTTGCAGAGGCCACCAATTGCCCTTGTTGATTAAAAAACTGACCCGTTACAAAACCACGTCCACCACTGGCATTGGGACTCTCAATACTATAAAGCAACCACTGGCTTAAATCGAACGGACGGTGGAACCACATCGCATGATCGATGGTTGCCATACGCATACCTGGGGTGAGAAATGACACGCCGTGGGGTTGAGCTGCCGTGACTAAGAAATTAAAGTCAGATGCATAAGCCAGCAGATAATCATGTACGCACAGATTCTCTGGTACTTCACCATTTGCACGGATCCAAACGTAGCGCACAGGCTTAGAGGCTTTGCCTGCTAACGGATTGCTAGGATTAACTAAGCGCATCTCTATAGGAGTATCTGCCATAAACTTCTCTAACACATTAGCAGGTACTTTATCTTGCAGCGTCATGGCCAGTTCTTGCTGATTAAGCAAGCCTTCTGGTCCTGGCACATCAGGCATAACGGCTTGATGCTCATAACCCTCTTCATGGGCCTGAAATGAGCATGTCATATAAAATATCGGCCGGCCTTTTTGAATCGCTTTAACACGTCGAGCACTGAAACTGCCACCATCACGCATATTCTCTACGTCATAGACAATGGGTAATGTCTCATCACCAGCACGTAAGAAATAGGAGTGCAATGAATGCACTTTACGATCGGGAGAGACGGTTTGTTTAGCGGCACTTAGAGCTTGGCCCATCACTTGCCCACCAAACACATGACCAAAGCCTATATCTTGGCTTTGTCCGCGGAATAACCCCTCTTCGATTTTCTCTAAAGAAAGTAAGGCGAGTAAATCATCTAATACTTGACTCATTGGAACCTAAAATATTGCTACCATTATTGGCTAGCTTAACCCAAGACCCCAACGCTCGCCAGCTATTACTCTATGTCGATATTACGTTGCTCTGCCGAGGCTTTTGCCCATGCTAACACCTGTGCTTCACCCGAAGAACGGCCTCTATAAGGCTTAGAACGGTAGATATCACTCCAGCGGCTATGAATAATTTCCGGTGTACACTCTTCAGCTGTAAACCGGCTTGCTGCAAATTCAACAACTTCCGCGTGACTTATCCCCCCCGCTGCGGCAAAAATATGCTTTCCTGAATGGCATGCGGAGCTGCATAGATAGAGCATTGCAGATAGAACTGTGGTCTTGGAAAAAAGCGGTCTAACCGCCGGAGCAAGGTGCTCTGCTGTCATTTGAGTGACAGCATGTGGTGTAATCGTGTTAACGGCAATCCCGAACTCTTCACCTTCTAGGTGCAGGCTATTGACCAGCCCAATCAACGCCATTTTGCTGGCACTAAAGCTCGACTCATACATATCGCCAAATATTGAACTGGCACACGTCATAATCACTCGGCCATAACCGCTGCGCTTCATACTCGGCCATACTGCTTTAGTCATATTAAAACTGCCATGTACATCAACATCAAACTGACGTTTCCATGTCGCTTCGCTTAAGTGTTCAAACGGACATGAGTGATGTATGCCTGCATTGTTGATTAAAATATCAACTCGCCCCCAAGTTAACAGCACTTCATCAACCATCTGTTGCACCGCTGAAGAGTCACTGACGTCTAAGCAAAACACTTGCGCCTCGCCCCCCAGCGCTGTAATAGCGGCAGCGCAACTGCGCAGCCCTGAGTCTTTATTCGTTAATGCTTCATTGTCTATAATCACAACCCGCGCGCCACGCTCTGCTAACGCTATAGCATAAGCTCGCCCTAAGCCTGAAGCTGCACCAGTAACAATGGCAACTTGGTCTTCAAAACGCATATCCCTAGACCCTCAAACGTTATATTTAAGTTTTAGGTGGTGACTTCCCTGTAACACAATCAACAGCTCCAAGTACTCACAACCTATATATCGATACTGCTATTCAAGCTCGAAGCTCAATATTGCATACAATACTCATCGGAGGGTGTGCGCTAGATCTAAAATTTTAAACCGCTCTGCTCACCTAAGCCTCAAGTTAACGATAATGTTAACTTCGCCGCCATTAGCGACAGAAAATCCACTTTTTAGACGCTGTTAATTTTGCTATGCTATGAGGCCAGCACTCCTTTGTTACGTCGTAATCCTGCGATATATATATCTGTAAAGTAATTATAAATAATGAATCCATGGATCCTAGCAATACGCCCTCGTACCTTACCTGCGGCGATTGGGCCATTATTGGTCGGTAATGTTTTAGCACTGCAACTTGAACAATTCAGTGGGTTCATCGCTGTCACTTCGATGATCTGTGCCGTGTTATTGCAAGTTGCTGTTAACCTAGCCAATGACTATTTTGACTTCAAAAGTGGTGTAGATACTGCAGAACGTGTAGGGCCTATTCGAGTGACACAAAGCGGGTTGTTAAGCCCCACAGCGGTGCGTAATGCCATGCTCTTATCCCTTGCGTTAGCCCTCATTGTGGGCTCATTTTTAATCGCCCACGGTGGATGGCCTATTGCCCTGCTCGCGGCGGCAGCGGTTTTAGGTGCATTAGGCTATAGCGGCGGCCCTTACCCGCTAGCCTCACATGGACTAGGCGAAATCGCTGCATTTGTCTTTTTTGGACTTGTTGCAGTGGTCGGTAGCTACTTTCTGCAAGCTAATACAACCAGTACTAGTGCATGGTTACTCGGCTCGGCTATCGGTTTTCTTAATGCAGCGATTATGCTGGTCAACAACACCCGAGACATGGATACCGATATAAAAGCGGGTAAGAAAACACTCGCTGTGCGCATCGGCTTAGCGCAAGCACGGATTTTTTATCAAAGTTTAGTCTACTTACCTTTTGCCATTATTATTACAGGGTATTTGATGGGAGCACTCGCGGGTTTACCCGTGCTGCTTGCCGGTCTTGGATTTATCTTGGCGCGTAATCTGTGCCGTGATTTTAATGAAGCCACTGGCGCTGCGCTAAACCCTTTACTAGGGCGCACAGCTAAACTCACCATGATTTTTAGTGGTTTGTTTAGCATAGGCCTCATTATTGATTTGCTCTTCTAGCCACTGTCTCGTCGTAAAAAAGCCAGCTTATCTAAGCTGGCTTTTTTAACGAACACAATCTCAAGTTAATCAGTAATTGATATCTAATTACTCGTAGCCATGACGACTCACTTCAGACCAATTCTCATCCACTTCCTCTTTGATAAATATCTTCTTCGCTTCAGTCAGCTTGTCAAGCTCAATGCCGACCGCTGCATGGGCTGATGCTTTCGAGCTAATATCAGGGTAGTTAACACTCTTTACATCAAACTTGTTGAGAATTTCAGCTAACGAAGTACGCGCATATTTAACTTGTTTAAGGGCTGTATCAAGCAGTGCATTACCCTCTTCTGGGTTATGGGCATATAAACCATGAGATGCCATAGCAAAATCCCAGCGCCATTGAGAGTGACGAATGGCCATGATGGCGTCATTCATTAGAGGCCAAGTTGCGCCGGCATCCCACGCCGCACCAGCTTCGTAGTGCGCTTTTGCCAATAACCCTTCAACTTCACGCGCTTTAGCATTAATCGTTGCCTTGTTCTTTGCCAGTGAACTAATGATTTTTTGCTCACTCTTATGGCAGTTTTGACAAACTTGGTCAAAATGTTCCAATGCCTTACCCACTTTATGGCTGGTAAAGGTATTGCCATGCTCATCTTTGGTTTCAGGCATATGACAAGTAATGCATGTCACACCCGCCTCAGCATGTTTACTGCGACTCCAGTGTTCAAACTCTGGATGACGAGCTTTTAAGATGGGTGTTTGAGAAATAGGATGGATCCATTCATAGAAACGGCGAGTATCGTAATATTTCTCTATATCATCGGCACTATTGCCAAAAATCCAGGGGATATTAACTTTGTTACTGCGTTCTGGCTGAAAGTAATAAGTCACATGGCACTGGCCACACACTTGAGCACCTTTCATATTTTCATTTTGTTTATCAAAAGGAAGATGAACTTTCGCCATAGCGTCTTGAGCATGCGGGCGCGGTAACGCCAGCTCTGCTTTACCGTCGACATGACAATCGGTGCAATACACAACGCTGTTTATTTCTGTGCCAAGATCTGTAAAGTTCTTAGCAGAAAAGCCTTCGATACCGAGTTCATTCATTAACCGCGGTGCATCTGGTGTTTTACAAGTCCAACAACTTGCAGACAAACCTTTATCACCCGCTTTGGGTGGTACACCCGTACGCAGAGTATGAGTTATATCTGCCACCGCAAAATGGTGACCTCGCGGGCTATGGTACTCTTTAGCAAACGATGAACCGGCCCACAAAATAATAGCGGCTGGATAGCTGGCCAACATATCTTCACGCTCTGTTTGCTCTGAAGTTTCTAGCCAGCTTTTATATTGGACAGGAAACTTTTCTTTTAAGCTTATATCGCGCGCAGCTTGCTCTTTTGCTGCAACACTGGGCTCTGACGCCTGTGCTAAACTCGCAACGCTGGTCAAGGATATAAACAAAAAAGCACAGACCACTTTACCTAACATTTTTACACTCATCTAATTCTCTACTTACCTTAATTAATATTTGAAATTACATTTATAAATAACACTAAAAATAACAACGCCTAGCCTGGACGACCATCAACTCTTGGTTTTGATAGTATCGAAGCATAATTGACGACAAACATTGCAAACGCTAAAGACCAAAATGCGCCAGCCAACCACAACCATAGTTGATAATGCTCAGGTGAAATGATTGGCATTAAAGATCTTAATACTGCAGCAATTGGGATACATAAAAAGGCAACCGTCATATTTGGGCCTTGGTAGATATTTCGGCTGGTGTGGCCAAGCGAAACTCTTGAAATCATCGACAGGCAAATGCCCGCTAATGTACCGATACCAAATAGGTGTATCAAATGATGGTACGCCATGGTGTCGTGAATTTTTGCTGCAAGCGCCAACAAGGCTATCGGCAAAAAGAGGTACGCAATGTGTAATGACCACAACATCGGTTCTTTAAGGGTTTTATGTGGAAACCAACGTAACCAACGAATAAGGTGTAACACTCCAGCGATAAGTAAAAGCGCTTGTTCAACAGCCACTGGTAGCACTTTACTCATCGCTTGAATAACTAATACAACCATAGCCACAATAAGGCTTTTTTCAATCAAGGCGATTGGCGTGGGTTTAGTTTGCTTAATTCTTATTGCCGTAAAGAACGGAATAACCCGACCGCCAACAATAGTGATCAGTAGCCCTAACCACCATATCATCGCTTGCCAGATCTGTAGGCTAAGTGAAAAATCTCTCGTGCTTAGCGCATAATAACTAAGTAGGTTTATCGATAAAGCGGCCACCAGCATGATTGGAAAGCCAATATTTTGCCATTGTTTCACTTTATAGATGCAGCGCCAAAGTTTTAACGCTGTGAGCCCTAAAAATAATGAGTCAAATATTGCCGGCAGCCAAAGTGGAATAGAAACCGGCAACAGCAACATGATTCTTGCTATCAACCAACAGCCAAAGGTCAACGCCAACGCCCAACCTTTCATCCCCGGTTGGTTAGTCCACGTCTGTACTGACGTCAACAAAAAGCCACACACAATGGCAAGTGCAAAGCCAAACAACATCTCATGCGGATGCCACCAAAGCGGTACAACTTTAACCCAAAAGTCTGTTTGGAATAGGCTATGTTCTGGGAAAAACCATGTCAGTAGCCAAAGCGGTACAAACAACATGGCAACCAAAGCGCCGCCTAGAAAAAAAGGTCTAAAACCTAGCCTAAACAAGGCGGGAATTTTTTCTGTCGCTGCTGGGTCGTCAATATTTAACATCGTTTTGCTTTACCTTAAAAATGCATTTTATATATACCTTATGTAATACCTTTAGTGTATCGACCAACAAATTCGATAACAATTGATATCCATGTTGTTTTTTACTTCTGTGAACTCTGTAGTTATCCCTCTGATCTTATTATTCCTTTAGAGGTATTCATTGGATGTTAATAAACATTAAATGAATAACTACCAGACTTAACCTTGCTTTACCCGAGAACCACTAACAAGTGATCCTCTGTAACTTTTGATTTTTATTAAAATATCGACTAGTAAAACTCGATAATGCAGCGTAAAAGACCAAATCAGCCTTTCTGTTGAGCCACCCTCCTGCAAATATTAGTCTAAACTAGGAGCAGCAGTTCATATACAAGGATGTATTATGTTAATTCTAACCCGCTCAGTGAACAGTGCGATTATTCTCAGCAATATCTACGATGAATATGGCAACTCTTTAGGCGAAATAGAGATCAATATTTTTAAAGATAACCGCATAGGTGTTAAAGCAGATAAATCAATTGATATCATTCGTGCCGAAACCCTAGAAACAGAACGAAACTTAGGCATATAGCCATCTCTAATAAAGCTCAATTCAATAGCACGCTTATCCACGGACAGGCGTAATAAAAATGACCTAAGTATCAATCTACATTCAAAGTTTGTTAATGCTTCTAGTTCTCTGTGCTAAATTAAATAACAGATAGTTAGGATGATTAAATTGGACAAATAATGGTTGATGCTGCAAAAAAGATCCTCGTACTTTACGCCCACCCCTCTCAAGAGCGTTCTGAGATAAATAAACCACTATTTCGTGCCACTCAACAACAGGAACATGTCACCGCAGTTGATCTATATGCCGAATATCCCACATTTAGGATTAACATCGACAAAGAGCAACAACGACTCCGAGATCACGATGTTATCGTATTCATGTTTCCACTGTATTGGTACTCTACGCCCGCGATTTTGAAAGAGTGGCAAGATCTCGTACTTGAATACAACTTTGCTTATGGTGCAAACGGTAATGCCCTTGAGGGGAAAACATTTTTGTGTGCCATTAGCGCGGGAGGTAGTGAAACTGCTTATCAGGCAAATGGTTATAACCATTTTACCTTAAGGGAATTACTCCATCCGCTAGAACAAACAGCGAGCCTCACAGGGATGACTTACCTCGCCCCTTTTGCCCTTTTTTGTGCCCGCAGTGCTTTTGACGAAAACCGCGTACATTCACATATCGAAGATTGGCTGAGAATCTTATCCGCATTAAGCAATAATACCTTAGATATAGCGCTCGGAAAGTCACTCGAAAAACTAAATGAAAATCTCAATATTTTGATAAGGGACTGATAATGACCGCTTATTTTATACAAGCTTTTATCTACCTAGCGGCCGCCGTTATTGCCGTCCCGCTGGCTAAGCGGTTAGGTTTGGGGTCGGTATTAGGATATTTAATTGCCGGAGTCGTCATTGGACCCATAGCGGGTTTAGTGGGCAATGAAACAAGTACCTTGCAACACTTTGCTGAGTTTGGCGTGGTGATGATGCTATTTTTAGTCGGTTTAGAGCTTGAACCTCGCATGTTGTGGAATATGCGTCATAAACTCATCGGCTTAGGCGGTCTTCAAGTTGGACTATCTACATTGGTGGTTATGGGCATTGCATTTGCTTTCGGCTTTAATTGGAGTATTGCACTTACTATCGGTATGATTTTTTCACTGTCATCAACCGCGATCGTGCTGCAAACCTTTAATGAAAAGAACCTAACCAAAACAGAAGGCGGTAAAAACGCATTCTCTGTACTGCTATTTCAAGATATCGCTGTCATTCCTATGTTGGCGCTAATTCCACTGCTAGCGCTGCCAGAACTCATAGAAAAGGCACAGTCAGCCGCAGCCACCGCGGCAGAACATCATGAACAGATGTCTTTGGTCGCTGGCCTACCGGGTTGGGCGTATGGCATTGTTGTTTTAAGCGCTATCGCTATTGTGGTTGTCGGCGGCAATTACTTAAGCCGGCCATTGTTTCGATACGTTGCCAGTTCTAACTTGCGGGAGATTTTTACTGCGACAGCATTAATGTTGGTCATCGGTATTGCGGCGTTAATGAGCCTTGTTGGATTATCTCCCGCTTTAGGTACCTTCTTGGCCGGCGTCGTATTGGCCAACAGTGAATTTAGACATGAACTTGAGTCCGTCATCGAACCTTTTAAAGGTTTATTGCTCGGCCTGTTTTTTATCACTGTAGGGGCGGGTATCGACTTTGATGTACTGGCCACCAATATTGGCCCAGTAATGGCGATGACTTTAGGTGTTATTCTCATTAAAGCAACGGTATTACTGTTACTGGCAATGATCTTTAAGATCAAAAATAGCGACCGCTGGTTATTTGCATTAAGCCTTGCACAAGCTGGTGAATTTGGTTTCGTACTTCTGAGCTATACCGTACAAAACCATGTCATTCCGGTTGATTTAGCCCAAATACTGTCTCTAGTGGTAGCTATATCGATGTTCCTCACGCCTGGACTCTTTATTTTGTTTGATAAAGTCATTTTGCCTCGCTACGAGCAAACAGAAAACATGCGAGAGCCTGATGTTATCGATGAGAAAGGGACGGTCATCATTGCGGGGGTTGGTCGATTTGGTCAGATAGTGAATCGCCTTTTAGTGACTAATGGCTTTAAAACCGTGGTGCTTGATCATGAGGCTCAACAAGTTGAAAACCTCAGAAAGATTAATACCAAGAGTTTTTATGGTGATGCAACTCAACCCGACTTGTTGCATACCGCGGGTATAGCAGAAGCCAAGATGTTGGTGATTGCCATTGATAATCCAGACCGAGCGGTTGAACTCACCGAATACATCAAACATACCTACCCTAACGTAATTATCCTTGCCAGGGCGTTTGATAGAAGTAACCTCTATCGACT
>NZ_PJBM01000079.1:0-1380 GCF_002836075.1 Shewanella sp. GutDb-MelDb
AGCCTGTATCGTCTCAGCCTGTATCGTCTCAGCCTGTATCGTCTCAGCCTGTATCGTCTCAGTCTGTATCATCTCAGCACTATCCGGCTCCAAACCGGCTCTCAAGTCTCTGCTCGAACCATCTTTAAATCGGCTCCAAACCTTCTCTCAAGTCTCTGCTCGAACCGTCTTTAAACCTGCTCTTAACCGGCTCTTAAGTCTCTGCTCGAACCGTCTTTAAATCGGCTCTTAATCGGTATTTATCCGGTATTTATCCGGCATTTATCCGGTATTTATCCGGCTTCTAACCGTCCTAGCTTTCGACCTCAAGACGCCGAAAGCTGAATATAACCGCCTGGGGGGGTGTTGGTGTCATGGATAAGGCCGTGGAATTGGTCGTTCAGCAGTTGTCGTTTGTGTTCAGTAACATTGGTAGATATACACAATTGCTCACCTGGCATCAGGGTTCGAAACTGAATGGAGGGGTTTCCCCAGTTTACCATGCCAAGTTGCAGTGTTTCGGCTAATGCCAGTGGCGACAACCCTTCACTGTTTCGCAGATAACAACGAAACTCTGCGCCAGCTTGGGCTATTGCAACGCGGTAATTACTGAGATTGATCACCACGTAAGTCATATCAACGTAAATATCTAGACCGGATTTTAGCATCCGATCATTGAGATAACTTAGCATATTGAAAGGCTCTGCTATCACTGTCGACAATTTGTTCTGATAGCGCTTAAGCTTATGATTGACAAAACTCTTTAGCAAAACACTTGCAAAGGCTGCACGATTATCGTGAGGGTGAAAATGTGCCATGTACATCATGATGTGACTATCGTCTAACATGGCAGTATCGATAAAATGGGCACTGACTTCGTTAGTATTAAACAGACTATAATCTATGGCGGCTTTACTGTACTCGATTCGACTTGGCGGGAAGAGTTGTTGCTGTACGCTTTTAGCCGCTTCCTCGCTTTGCTCTAACAGCTCAAGGTTCTGATTTAACTCCATGTAAGACAGCGATTCCAATTCATCAATTTGTAATGACTCCTCCAATGAGCCATTTAAACACTCTTGAATCGCATTTTCGATGAGGTACAGATCCGCTACAGGTTTTACCAGATAATCACTGGCGCCGTTTCTAAGTGCATCAACCACATTAGACATTGCTTGATTGCCAGAAATGATAATAGAGGGGGTACCTGGACGGTATTTATTCATGGCCTTTAGCATTTCTAAGCCGCCAAGGTTTGGCATGCTTAAATCAGCTAGTACAACATCGAAATCTTGTTTTTTAAAACAATTTAACCCTAGTTCGCCATCATCTGCTTCGATAATAATGGCACCTCGGCTCTCTAAAAAAGCCGTAACAATTTTGCGGAAGACGGGATCGTCCTCC
>NZ_PJBM01000080.1:0-1380 GCF_002836075.1 Shewanella sp. GutDb-MelDb
TAAAATGTCTGGCGCTGATCCATAAGGTTCTACCGGCGGTATCGACGACTTCTACTTTAGTCACTTGTCCACGATAGTATGGTAGGAAATCTTCGTAGCTGATATTGAGGGAAAATTGAAATATCTGGTCTGATTGTCGCACTCGTCTTTTCTCTGGTTGATGTTAACAGCACAGCTTAAACAGAGAGTAATACTCTGAATAAGCTGATATTTTAATTAGTCGATAACGATTATGATAACGCTTTGGTCACCTTTTCATAAAGATCTTTAGAAAGATCATTAATCGCCAAAATCTCCTGTAACGATTTACGCATCAACGCTTGCCTTGCTAGGTCGTATTTTTTGAATTGAATGAGCGGCGTGATGATCCTTGCTGCCACTTGTGGGTTAACTTTATTAAGCTTAATGATTGCTTTAGTCAGAAACTCATAACCCTTTGCATCTTTACGATGAAACTCAAATGTATTGGCAGCAGCGAAAACACCGATCAGTGAGCGCACTCGATTTGGGTTAGACATGCTAAAGGCATCATGTTTTAACAGCTGTTCTAATTGCCCTATACAGTCTTTGCTAGCAAACGTTGCGTGCAAACTAAGCCATTTATCCATCGCTAATGGGGTTTCTAACCAGCGAGTTTCAAATGCGTTCATTAGCTGATTTCTGTCAAGCGACGTTTCACCGTTCAGAGCCGTTAACGCGCCTAACGTATCAGTCATATTGTCTGAAGACTCAAACTGTTGCTTAGCTAATTCACGGTATGAATCGTCAACGTTCAAAAGCAGGCTTAAACAAACGTTTTTCAATGCTCGGGCATCTGCACTATCCAGACTTTGTAACTGCCTTACTTTGGCGAGCAACTCCTCTTCACACCCTTGCGCAATTTGCAGCACCGCAAACTGACGCGCCAGCGCCAAGTTGTCTAAATCAATTGAATCTGTTTGCTCAATCAACGAACCTGCACTTGTTAGCGTTAGAATTTCAGCCATTAGGGCTTCATTGAGGTTTTCTGACAACAAAACACCTTTAAAACCATCTACCAAGCGGCTATCTATGTGCATTGCTTTGCCATTTTGTAAATTATCAACGCATTGCCAAATAGACTGACTAAACAGTGCTACTGAAGCCTCCCATTTAGCGACTTCGCTATTTGCAAAACGCATCAAATGAAGCAGTTGCTCTATAGAGTATTTAACGCTTAGCTTAACCGGCGCAGAAAAATCTTGCAGTAACGAGGCAACGGGTTTGGCTTTCACGTCCTCAAACACAAATTGCTGAGATTGTTCTTTAAAGTCTAAGACTTGATTCACTAAACTATGACCTTCTGCATCAATAAGCTCAATATCAAAAGGAATATGTTGCGGTAATTTATTAGATTGCCCA
>NZ_PJBM01000081.1:0-1022 GCF_002836075.1 Shewanella sp. GutDb-MelDb
CACTTACCCACAGTGTTATCCACAATTTACCCCTTCAATTGATGAGGAAATCTCGGTAGGGGACCTTATTCTAGTACAGTATTCGAAACTTGCAGGGCAGGATAATCATTACTTTGAGCTTTATGCCTCAGGTTTACATCGCTGTATCACCCAAAATCGACGGCAATGTCTCGGGGATCCTGCTCGGCAAGCAAATAACACCCATGATCATTCGCTTTTGTCAGCCTCTTATTATCAACAAAATAAGCGACTAATAAGGGGATCGCTAGCAAAGGATAACTATCCGGTAGTGATGGTGATTAAATCACAACTGCAAATGATTTTTTTAAGATCTGCTCCAAGTTGCCACTGCTGTTATGCGTACAGATGACTGCTAGCGCTATAAAACAGAATTGAATTAATCAGCACCAAACAGGCTAGAAGATAATTTAACGAAAAACTAAATGAGCGATAGTGGCTTTCAACTATCTATAAGAGATGCATTGGACGCTAAGAAAGGACCGACAACGTCCATGGATATTGCGGAAAGTATGAATATAGGAGGCAGAACGAAGCAAGATCCCTCCACGAGCAGCAAATATCACCCTCTCGCATTTCGGCATAATGGCCATATCACTATCACGCCTGATATTTTCCCCCTAAATTCTGTCGTCCCGTGAATGAGTTAACTCTAAACCATAAATTGCAGACGTAAAAAAGCCCGCTATATAATAGCGGGCTTTCAACTCTCTATACGAGAAGTAATAGGCGCCTGGAAATGACCTACTCTCACATGGGGAAACCCCACACTACCATCGGCGATACTGTGTTTCACTTCTGAGTTCGGAATGGGATCAGGTGGGGCCACAGCTCTATGGTTTCCAGACAAATTCTTTCAAAAAATGGTGCTGATACCCAGAATCGAACTGGGGACCTCATCCTTACCAAGGATGCGCTCTACCGACTGAGCCATATCAGCAAAATCGTGCGCAATCTATTTGTCTTATGTGAATTTTTCACTGCATTTAGATAAACGACTTAAT
>NZ_PJBM01000082.1:0-639 GCF_002836075.1 Shewanella sp. GutDb-MelDb
AAAGAAGTTGAAGTCCTTATTATTGGTTCCGGTTTTTCGGGGTTAGCGGCGGCAATTGAAGCCACACGCAAAGGCGCAAAAGACGTACATATTTTTGAAAAAATGTCGTACTTTGGCGGTAACTCAGCCATTAATGGTGGTTTGTTTGCTGCGCCTGGTACGCCAATGCAAAAAACTGAAGGCGTTCAAGATTCAGTTGACCGCATGGTCGCAGATCAGCTTAAATCTGGCCGTGGTATCGCTGATGAAGCTTTACTTCGTCACGTGGCTTCGCATGCAGTAGAAGCACTGCAAATGACCTTAGATGCAGGCTCTGAATTCCATCCTTATCTGCAGCAGTTAGGTGGTCACTCGGTAGCACGTACTTATCAAACTACCGTCAGTTGTGGTGCTGGTATTACTCAACCGCTACTTAATGAATGTCGTAAACTCGGTGTTCATACTCATAACCGCGCTAAGTTCGAAGGTTTCTTAGTCGGTGAACAAGGCGAAGTTGTAGGCGTTAAAATGCGCGAAAACTATCACTTTGAAGAAGATCAGCCAGGTAAAGTGATTAATATCCGTGCCAAGCGCGGCGTGATTATGGCAACAGGTGGCTTTGCCCAGAACGTTGATTTACGTATGGCGCAAGATCCAACG
>NZ_PJBM01000083.1:0-634 GCF_002836075.1 Shewanella sp. GutDb-MelDb
CAATAGACTGACCAGTGAAGCTGTCTTTCACTTCAGCGCTAGTATTAATCTGTACACCACCTTGGCAGTAATGCACTTTCGGCCACAGTCTTACCACTGTGAATGGCGCTTCGATAAACTTATCTTTAGCCTTGGTCATATTCTTGCCAAACTGCTTATCATCACCAGACTTAACGTATTCGTTGTACTCTGCGATCTGAGCTTTCAGCGCTGTAAGCGGCACATCAAAATGTTTGGCTAGCTCTTCAACTGAATCGAATTTCCAACCTACGTTGTACTTGATTACTTTTTTAGTATTCGGATGCTTCTTAGAATCCTTATAGCTAGTGATCAAGATTGGAGGCATGGCTTTACCCTGCTCGTCACGGCAAGCTAGCTCAGCATCTGCACGCGTCTTACGGTCAGCAATTTCATTCATGAAACGCTTACCCGTTAGGCGGTTTACCGCCATTGAATGAGGGAAATTGTAGATAGTGTAGTTAGACACATAACCGAATCCACCTTCATCAGGTGACGCCCAAGGGCCAGATTGGATGTGCGCTAAATGTACTGGGATGGCGCCTAAACGGAACATCTCATACATACCTTCGCCCGTAGCACCGGGTGCGTTAGTACAACCCACTTCAGCTGTTAA
>NZ_PJBM01000084.1:0-634 GCF_002836075.1 Shewanella sp. GutDb-MelDb
CTAACAGCTGAAGTGGGTTGTACTAACGCACCCGGTGCTACGGGCGAAGGTATGTATGAGATGTTCCGCTTAGGCGCCATCCCTGTACATTTAGCGCACATTCAATCTGGCCCTTGGGCGTCACCTGATGAAGGTGGATTCGGTTATGTGTCTAACTATTCTATCTACAATTTCCCTCATTCAATGGCGGTAAACCGTCTAACGGGTAAGCGTTTCATGAACGAAATTGCTGACCGTAAGACGCGTGCTGATGCTGAGCTAAGTTGCCGTGATGAAAAGGGTAACGCACTGCCTCCAATCTTGATCACTAGCTATAAGGATTCTAAAAAGCATCCGAATACTAAGAAAGTAATCAAGTACAACGTCGGTTGGAAGTTTGATTCAGTTGAAGAACTAGCCAAACATTTTGAAGTGCCACTTACAGCGCTGAAAGCTCAGATCGCAGAGTATAACGAATACGTTAAGTCTGGTGATGACAAGCAGTTCGGTAAGAATATGACTAAGGCTAAAGATAAGTTTATCCAAGCGCCATTCACCGTCGTAAGACTATGGCCAAAAGTGCATTATTGCCAAGGTGGTGTACAGGTCAATACTAAAGCCGAAGTGAAAGACAGCTTCACAGGTCAGTCTATCT
>NZ_PJBM01000085.1:0-622 GCF_002836075.1 Shewanella sp. GutDb-MelDb
GTGATTTTTACCCAATTTGCCACTGAGATATTTAATCGGCTCAAAATCCTTGCTGCACTCGAAGATATCGCGCCACGCTTATCGTTACGGATAACCCTGCCTGTTTCATCAACCAGTTCAAGGTAGTCTTTCAGCGAGAAAGCAATACCTTTTGGCTGGTGCTCTCGCTCGTTGCCAATAAAGGCTAATAGCTTGCTCGGTTGTTGACCTTTAAGCGCTGCGGTGACTCTTAGTTTTAAACTGGTGAAGTCTGATTGCTCTGGCGTTTGCGCCATCATCGCACGGATTGGCCTATCTATTGGCAAAAAGTGTTCGACATAGGCCATGCAAGCCAGCACTGCGGCCTCATCCAAAAGTGCTTGAGATTTAAACCGCCCTTCCCAAAAATGCCCAGTGCAGTTATCTTCAAGATTGGCTTGTCTGGCTATTGGTTCATTCAAGCATCTCATGAACCATGAGATATCACTGAGTCTTGAGCGGTAAATCGCTATTTGGTGCTTTAACTGAGCAACTAGGTGTTCATCAATCACTTCACCTTTAGCAAACTTTTGAGTCAATGTGGTACCGTTAAAAAGCTTATGCCATTGCTCAACAACCCCTCTATCTGACCAGTTATTCACGG
>NZ_PJBM01000086.1:0-584 GCF_002836075.1 Shewanella sp. GutDb-MelDb
CTAATGTGAAAAACTATCAAACCCGAAGCCCTTAAAGCGCTTGTCACCTGAATTAAATTTCCGAGGAGATTTAATTCTCTAACACCGCTGCAAGTCCCGTGTTTCCTAACCTTGCGGTAAGTTACTTGGCCTGCTGTGCCGTGTCAGTGGATGCGTATTATAGGGAGATCCCGACTGAGCGCAAGCGCTTTTCTCCCTTAAAACTACCTTTTTTAATAGATACGGGATAGCCACACCCTACCCACCACTTATCCACAGTGTTACCCACAATTTACGCCTCAATTGATGAGGCAATCTCGGTAGGGGACCTTATTCTAGTACAGTATTGGAAACTTGCAGGGCAGGATAATCATTACTTTGAGCTTTATGCCTCAGGTTTACATCCCTATATCACCATCACCCGAAATCGACGGCAATGTCTTGGGGATCCTGCTCGGTAATCAAATAACACCCATGATCATTCGCTTTTTTCAGCCTCTTATTATCAACAAAATAAGCGACTAATAAGGGGATCGCTATAAAACAGAATCGAATTAAACAGCATGAAACAGAGCCGCTAGACTAAGCAGGATCTTAGCCCCACC
>NZ_PJBM01000087.1:0-511 GCF_002836075.1 Shewanella sp. GutDb-MelDb
TGAAGCCCTTAAAGCGCTTGTCACCTGAGTCTCATCTCCGAGAAGATTTAACTCTCACCTCTTAGTTAAAAGAGATACTGATTACGCTGCAAGTCCCGTGCTACCTAAGTAGTTGGCCTGCTGTGCCGTGTCAGTGGATGCGTATTATAGGGAGATCCCGACTGAGCGCAAGCGCTTTTCTCCCTTAAAACAGCCTTTTTTAACAGATACGGGATAGCCACACCCTACCCACCACTTACCCACAGTGTTATCCACAATTTGCCCCTTCAATTGATGAGGCAATCTCGGTAGGGGACCTTATTCTAGTACAGTATTGGAAACTTGCAGGGCAGGAGAATGATTACTTTGAGCTTTATGGCTCAGGTTTGCATCGCTGTATCACCCAAAATCGACGGCAATGTCTTGGGGATCCTGCTCGGTAATCAAATAACACCAATGATCATTCGCTTTTGTCAGCCTCTTATTAACAACAAAATAAGCGACTAATAAGGGGATCGCTATAAAACAGAAT
>NZ_PJBM01000088.1:0-489 GCF_002836075.1 Shewanella sp. GutDb-MelDb
AGAAGCCCTTAAAGCGCTTGTCACCTGAGTCTCATCTCCGAGAAGATTTAACTCTCTAACACTGCTGCAAGTCCCGTGCTACCTAAGTAGTTGGCCTGCTGTGCCGTGTCAGTGGATGCGTATTATAGGGAGATCCCGACTGAGCGCAAGCGCTTTTCTCCCTTAAAACTGCCTTTTTTAATAGATACGGGATAGCCACACCCTACCCACCACTTATCCACAGTGTTACCCACAATTTACGCCTCAATTGATGAGGCAATCTCGGTAGGGGAACCTTATTCTAGTACAGTATTGGAAACTTGCAGGGCAGGATAACCATTACTTTGAGCTTTATGCCTCAGGTTTACATCCCTGTATCACCCAAAATCGACGGCAATGTCTTGGGGATCCTGCTCGGCAAGCAAATAACACCCATGTTCATTCGCTTTTGTCAGCCTCTTATGATCAACAAAATAAGCGACTAATAAGGGGATCGCTATAAAACGGAAT
>NZ_PJBM01000127.1:0-51499 GCF_002836075.1 Shewanella sp. GutDb-MelDb
GACATGGATGTCCCATCTGAGCCGTTAGGCGATTTTTGTTGGACTATGGGGTCTGTACTCAATGCATGTAACTTCGTCGGGGCGTCATGGTGGATGCAAGGAGGATAAGGACGAGCAGTCCTTCTTGCTCGGGTGTGAGCGAAGCGCCACGACTTTGACTTTTTTAAAAGCAGAGTAATTTCATGCACGCTTGCATAAACCTAAACCTGTTTAACCCAAATAATCTGCTCAATACTAAACCCAAGCCGCTTAGCCTGCTCGGTAAACTGCTGTTTAAGCGCATCACTCACCTCTGGGGTACGTGATAGAAACCAAAGGTAATCACGGTTATAACTGGTAATAAAGGCATATTGGTAACCCTCTTTATCAAGCTCATACACCACGTACGAACCATAAAATGGCCCAAAGAAAGATACTTTTAAATGACCAATATCAGTAGCATCAACAAAGTAAGCTTTGCCCTCGGCATCTTTCCAGCTTTGCTTTGCTTCAGAAAAGCCGCGATTAGTGACTTTAACGCCACCATCATCTTTCATCTCGTATTCTGCAGTCACCCGAGATAATCCGCGCTCAAAGCTATGATCGAGCCTGGCGATTTCATACCAAGTACCTAAGTATTTTGGTAACTCAAAATCATTTACTGCTTCAATACCTTTGGGCAAACTGGTACATGCTGACAATAGCAAAACGCTTAACACCAGTAGTGATTTGCTTACAAAGTGTTTAATTGACCGCAGGCATGAGCACTTACGTAAAGACATTGAAAGTCGCATAAATAATTCCCTTTCGATTTTGGTGATTAAGGTTTGCGATTAAGGCTTAGCGATAAACGCGTTAAAAACCAGTACGTTTACCACCAAAATAAAGTTCACCAGCAATCTTTTTTAAATCGTTGCAGCATCATCTGTAAGTAGCTGTAGACTGGCAAACTCACGATAAAGCTCACTGCTTTGCATTAACTCTTTGTGCGTGCCACTTGCCACTACTAGCCCCTTCTCGAGCACTAAGATACGATCAGCATTGATAACCGTTGCCAATCGATGGGCAATAATCAAAGTGGTTTTATTCACCATTAGCCTGTCTAGCGCTTGTTTTACCTTTTGCTCACTGATGGCGTCGAGTGCACTCGTGGCTTCGTCCAGCAGTAAAATCGGTCGATCGGCAAGAATAGCGCGAGCAATAGCGATGCGTTGCTTTTGCCCACCAGATAAACGAACACCACGTTCACCTAGATAGGTTTGATAGCCGTCGGTAAACTCAGCTATAAACTCATCGGCTCTGGCGGCAATACAGGCTTGTTTCACTTCAGCTTCGGTGGCATCCAAACGTCCATAACGCACGTTTTCCAGTACACTGCTGGCAAAAATAACCGACTCTTGTGGCACCAAGGCATATTGCTGGCGCAAGGATTGAGGGCTTAATTTGGCGATATCAACGCCGTCTAGTTCAATGTTACCGCTTTTTAACTCATAGAAACGTTGCAGTAGTTCGAACAAGGTACTTTTACCGGCGCCGCTCGCCCCGACCAATGCTACACGTTCGGCTGGCTTGATGTGAATATCCAAGCCTTGGATGACATCACTCTCTCCGTCATGCTCAATGCCGCCCTCGCGAATATTGCTGTAAGCAAATCGTACCTGCTTTAACTGCAGTTCGCCGCGCACCACTGCAGGTAAAGACAGCGGTTCGGCTACAGTCGGAATATCAATCGGAGTTTCCACTAACTCAATAAGGCGTTCAGTTGCACCAGCAGCGCGTTGAATTTCGCCGATCACTTCGCTAATGGTTGCCACAGAACCTGCCACCATTACCGCATAAAACATAAAGGCTGATAGCTCACCGCTGGTGATACTGCCATTCATCACATCGTGGGCACCAACCCAGGTGACTAACGCTATCGCCAAGATGCTCAAAAACATCACTAACGAAATTAAAATAGAGCGATACTTTATTCGCCCTTTAGCGGCGTCCATAATCGCTTCAACCCGCTCATTGAATAGCGCTCGATCTCTGTCTTCATGGGAATAGGCCTGCACGGTGTGGATCTCATGTAGTGTTTCATCAACATAAGCGCCTAAGTCACCCACTTTGTCTTGGCTTTTACGCGACAAGTCGCGCACCTTACGGCCGAAAAAGAAGATAGGGCCCAACACCATTGGGACTGCGAGTAACACTAATCCTGTCATTTTAAGACTGGTTATTGCCATCATGACAATGCCACCAATCACAGTCACGCTGGCTCTCAGTGCCATCGACAAACTTTGTCCTACCACCGATTGCAACAGCGTAGAATCGGCCGTAAAACGTGAAATAACCTCACCGGTGCGCAGTTTTGCATAAAATCCAGGCGAGAGCTTGAGTAGATGGTCATACACTTTCAAACGAATATCGGCGCTAACGCGTTCACCTAACCAAGTCATTAAGTAGAAACGGCAAAAAATGGCGCTACTGCTGAGGGCGGTGATCCCAACCACCAGCAGAATAATTTCATTAAGGCGTGAGCCATTGTCTTGCAAAAAGCCTTCATCGACCATTAAGCGCACGCCTTGACCCAGTGACAGCCAAGCGAGTGAACCAATAAAGAGGAAGATGATCGCGGCTATCACCTTAACGCGATAGGGTTTTAAAAAAGCACCAATCCATGGCAAAACAGCGCGATGGCTAACATGTGGCTTATTCGTCGCAGTGTTTTCAAGCAGCGCTTGACTTGGCGCAGTGGTCTCGGCGGTCTTTGATGAGACAGAAGATGCTGATTGGCTCAATGAAGTGTCCTAAATTTGAATGTAAACAACATTAGAATAACAAAACCCGCATGAGAGCGGGCAATGTTTATAGAAAAGCTTTGTATGAGAGTATGTTCCTCTAAACTTGCGCTTAAGGCTTATCTCTGCACGGCATTTGCCGCATTCGTCATTAGCTTATCGTGTCAGCAAGTTCCGCTTTAGGCGTGCCATGGTGGCCGTCACGTTTCCAATTGACATCTAAAAGCTCTGAACCAGAAAGACTAAAGGCTTGGCCAAATCCTTTTACATATAATCCATGATGAGGGTTAAGTTTAAACAAGTTAAAGTCGGTCAGGGCCGCTAAATTATCAATCATCTCGCCAAAGCGGGCAGACAATGCCGCTACGCCTTTGGTAAAGGTCTCGCTATCTCGTGCAACAAGCTCTGCTGTGGCATCAAAGGTCAGTCGCTTACGGGCAAATACTGACTTTGCCTCTGCTTCATCTTCAAGCAACATAACAGACAGCTTATTAGATGCTTTAAGGTTAGTGCCATGGCGTGCAAGCTCACTGACCAGAATATAAAAACCATCGTCAGCCAAGGCAAAAGGCGCATAGCTGGCATTGGGCACGCCATTGGCATCTTGGGTCGCTAACTGCAGGGTTGAACGGGCAGCTTTAAACGCTTCTATTTCAGGTAATAGTTTCTCACGTAATCTTTGCTCTTTTACAGTAGTCATTGCTCGGCTCTCTTATTTTTTAAGGGGCTAGATGCCACATATCAGGTGCTAGGTCATATTGACGACCGGCGAGGTTCTAGGCGGTAGCGATTTGTAACTCTGCTTTAAGCGCATTAAAGCGGGCCACTTGCTCAGGCAATAACACTCGCTTCTTATCTCTGCCTAAATACACTTTAAACACCACTTCGCCTTTGGCACCAAAGAAGTTAATGGAATGGCTCTCGCTACCTCTAAACGGTTTGCTTATCAATGCTATTGCACTAATGTCATCCAGCTTTAAATGCCCGTGTAGTCCCTCGCCTTTAGTGATGAGATTGTAATAACCATGGGCATACTTCCCTTTCGGGAAAGCACCTTTAAACTCAAAGATACTGCCAGATACTGACACAATCGTGGTCATGTTGCCCCACTCTGGCAGCGACGTTAATAAGCTGTCTTTTTCAGTGATAGGCAGTAGCGCAAGCTGATCGACCGGCAATGCTGACACCACTTCAAACTCACTAATGTTGAGTTCTACGGCAATTTGGCTGGGCATTGCCGCGGGGTTATCGATTAAATGCTGGCGGATGGTTTCAATGGTCATTGACATGGAATATCTCCAAAATATTAAAATGGCAAAGAGGCTAATCATTGCTGTTAGCCTCAGGGTTAATTGTTTAGCTTTGTTTAGAAGCTATAACGCGCCGACAATTTATAGTTCCGTCCCTGTTCATACAGGGTTTGCCACGCTTGTTGATATTGCTCATCACCGATATTTTCTACTGCAAAGTCGACTCTTAACCCTTCAAAAGTGCCCATGGCAGGTTCCCATGCCACGTACAGATCCCACAGTTTGTAAGAATCGTATGACTCAGTGTAATCACTAGGCAACTGATCTTGCTCTGCTACGTAGGTAAAACGAGTACCAAACTTCATGTCACCTTCCATGATGGCTTGCGACAAGTCGAACCCTAGCTTTTTAGCTGGAACGTTAGTGAGGTAATCTCCTTCCGTCTTATCTTTACCTTCGGTTTGACCATAGTTTAAGGTGACACGTGTCTGCTCATAACGGTAACGAGTAGTAAATTCAAAACCTGTGAGTTTAGCTTCATCAACATTGTCCCATGAGGTTGTTTGCTCAAAGCCAGGAATGCCCATCAATGGGTTAGAAACAGATTGCTCGATAAAATCATCAACATCGTTTCTAAACACGCTTAATGTCATTGCGAGTTCATCATCTCCGGCAAGTTCAGTGAAACGAAGATCAGCTTTAATCTCCTTGTTCTGGGCTTTTTCAGCTTGCAAATCTGGATTGATTTCAAAAGTATTACATAGCCCACCAGGCAAGAATCCCGGGATAGGAGGGATACAGTAATGCGTACCGGTTGAGTACATCTCTTCAATACTTGGGGCACGGAACGCTTGGTCAAATCGCGCGCTTAGGGTTAACCATTCGGTGGTGGTCCAAACCAATCCTATTGACGGCGAAAATGCATTGTCATCAGATTGCGCATTAAGGTTGTTACTTTCATTTGTAAACGCGTCGTAACGCACTGCGGCGTCAACAGACCAGTTTTCACTTAAGCTGATATCGGCGCGGGTAAAGGCGCCCCAGACCGTGGTTTCGCCGTCAATATCATTCGGGCGTTGGCCAGTTTGACCGCTGTCATCACGTACTGTTTTAATTGAATCTTTGTAACCATCAACACCATAAGTCAGCACGGTATTGGCAAATTTAGAGCTATTATTGATACTAAATCCAAGCGTGTCGTATTCGGTGCTATCAACTTGGTTTTTAGTAACCCTGTCTTCATCGTAATCGGTACCATTCCAATAGAAGGTAGCATTAAGATCGAGATAGTGATTATCCGTTGGGTTTAAGCTGTAATCCAAGGTCACATTTTGATCATTGGTTTTGCGCTTAACCAAAGGCACTGAACTGCCGACATCCGTCGTCGGATTACTCGGCACCAGTTCATCAATTTTAGAAAAACGGGTAGAAAGTTGCAGACGTTGATCATTGGACGGTTGCCAACCAAATTTAGCCAAGCCGCTAGTTCCCTCTGAAGCACTGTTTTCAAGCGTCTGATCATTACCCACTTTGATGTTGTTGCTGTCGTAATAACTGCCGTTTAGCAACCAATCAACGCTTCCAGCATCAGCAGTATCTGCTAAGCCATAGATTGCACCACTGGTTTTAGCACGATCGCCGTTGGTTTCGAAACCTTGCTTGATATAGCCACCAAAGGTGTCTTCCTCTTCCAGAAAATCCTGTGCAGATTTAGTATTTTGCGCCACAACACCGCCAATGGCACCGCTGCCCCAAAGGCTACTTGCAGGGCCACGCACCACTTCAACGGAACTGAGTAGTTCAGGGTCCATAAAGTAAGTGCCCCGATGACCAGAACTGGTATTTTGGCGTGCACCATCAATTGTTTGCAATACTCGCTGCCCGCCTAAACCACGAATTTCAACCCCTTGAGATGATGCGCGAGGGCCATTTGAAACATTAACATTGGCTACATTCTTAAGCGCCTGCGCAACCGATGCAGGTTGTTGTTCCTGCAACTGCTCTTCAGAGATCACTGCGACAGAGCGGCTGGTTTCAGACACTTTTTCACTCACGCGAGTGGCCGAGACCAATACTTCATCAAATTCGGTAACTTGCTGTACTTGCTCTGCATATACGCTGGAGCTAAGAGCCATTGCCATAGCGACGACGAGCGGCTTCTTGTTCATGTTTCAATCCTCAAAGTAAGTTTATGGGGTAGCGACAACAACTCAGTTAGTCCATTAATTGCGTAGATTCGAACACCCTTTCTATTATTTTCGGCACTTTACCTGAGAAAAAAACATAGATCAAATGAAAATCATTATCATTTGCGATCTTCTTAAGATTCGTATATCGTATTGGTAACTTGTTAAAACTATGAAGCGTAACCTTTTGTAAATTATGTATATTGTAAGCTTTGTAAAGTTTACTGCAGCATAAAAAAACACTCAGGGTTATGGCAGTAGTGATGATTGAAAAAGAAAAACGGCCATGACTCCTAAACGATATTTTGCTTTTGGTTGCTTAACCCTATTGATCCAAGGTGGTGTACTCGCCTCGCAAAATAGTGAAGCAACAATCCAGCTAAGCTCAGGCTCTGCTATGGGTTCCAATCAGGCGGTTAATCTGTCTATTGCGATGCAAGCCAGCCAAGCGCCAGCAAGTGAAACGGCTAAACCTAAGGCTAAGGCGGTTAAAAAGCTTGAGCCAAAGCCCGTCGTAAAGACGGCTATAAAACCGATAGCAAAAATCGCGGCTAAGCGTAAACCCGTTGCCAAGCAACCGCCGACGGAAACCCCAAAAAAGCTAGCTAGCAAAGGTGAAAAGGTTGTTGAGAAACAGCCGAAGAAGCAGAGCAGCCAGCAATGGGCTCACAATCAAGTTCAAGCAGAGGCCAAGCAAGGGGTAAGCAAGCAATCCGTTGCGCTAAACCAGCCGACTTTTGCCGCCCCGCCCACTCAGCCCCATTACCCTAAGAAAGCCCGTCAACGCGGTTTTCAAGGCACTGCGACTATCGAAGTGATGTTCAATCAGGTCGGCGAGCAAATGTCACTCACCTTGGTGGATAGTTCAGGTTACCGATTACTCGATAAAGCTGCGCTTAACGCGGTAGAAAAGTGGCAGTTTTCTGCGCCCTCACCGCAAACCGCTTACGCCTATACCGTGCGAGTACCGGTTAAATTTGAGCTGAACTAAATCTGAATTCAAGCCGAGCGTGTAAACCCATCGCGCTAGGCACAGCTTATTCCAACTGCCCTTCTAGGAGTGAGAGGCCGCTTAACTTCAATCGCAGTGTGATTAAAGTTAACCCGTGCGTTTTAGGGACATGCCACCAACACCGTTAATACCAGGCGATAAATGCTTATCGCAGAGGAAAAGTAAATGTCTCAACCGCTAACGCCATCACTGTCTCAAGGGTTGTCTCAGCCTTTATACCAACAACTTTCAGAACAACTTGGCTACCTAACTTGGCCGCTGTTTATCTGCGCTTTTGTAGCCTTAATGATCATTCTCGAACGGCTCGCGCTTGTGCTATATGAGTTGCCTAAACGGGATAGTTGGTTGACTCAACTACGCCAACAAGCAAGCAGTGCGACCCCAGAGCAGCGCCAACAATTAATGGCACAGATAAGCCAAGGCCGCAGCATGCTGGCTAAAGGCACCGCGCTACTGCTAAGCCATAGCGATCAAAACCGCCTAATGCGCGAAGAGATCGTCAGTCTCTGGTTGGTAAAGCAAAAAAGTAAACTCTTGTCTGGCCTAAAAATATTACAGGTTATCGGAATTATCACCCCGCTACTTGGGCTGTTAGGGACGGTGCTCGGGCTGATTGAGATGTTCAACCAGCTTGGGTTATCGGACGGTCCAGTCACTCCATCGCAGCTTGCATCAGGTCTTGGCTTAGCGATGAACACCACAGCTGCTGGTCTTATTATTGCGGTTCCGGCGATCACTATGGCGCACCTATTGACCCTTTGGGCCGAGAGACGCTGCAATAAAATCACTCACGTATTGAACCTACTTAATTTGTGGCTTGAGGGCTTTGATCAAGCCTTAAGTATCGGCAGCGATACCGCCGCGCAACTATGCAGCAAAGCGGCCACCTGTAAAGAAGCCAGCTGCCAATCAGCGACAACGCTGGCGGAGCCAAGCTGATGATTGGTTGTGACACGAATGACAGCGTTGCACTTTCTGGCCTAGATCTAACGCCGCTGATTGACATCATTTTTATCGTACTGGTATTTCTTTTACTCACCGCCAATACGCAATTATTGAGCCTGCCAGTGGATGTTCCCACCGAAGCAGATTCCAGTTTAAATGCCCTTTCGCAAGATAAACATGTCGCGATAAATATCATGACAGATCAGCCACACTGGGCGATTGATGGCGTGAGTTATCTGAAGTTTGATGATTTTGAGGTGGCATTTATTAGCGCCTTGAAAGCCAGCCCGAAAGCTAAAGTCATTGTTGCTGCCGACAAAGCCGCGCCAGTGCAACCGCTGATGAATGTGTTAGCGCTAATGCAACGGCAACAGATCAGCAATACCCAGATTTTGATGGAACCCTAACAACCTTAAACGAGCAATATCGACTTGCTTACGGCATTCCTTTTTATTATTTTGGAGCTTTTTAATGTTCAACTGTAAAACTCATTTAAAAACTAAATTATCAACCCGCTTTAAAACGACTTCTAAGATGGGCGCCACAGCCATCTTCAGTATCTTGGCGCTAATCAGTTCTTCGGCCTACGCCCATGATGGCGAGCACGTTAATGGGCATGAACAATCATCAGCACCGCGAGTTATCAGCGCAGGCGCGGGTATGACCGAGCTGGTTTTTGCCCTCGATGCGGGTGACGAACTTGTGGCAGTCGATTCCACCAGCCAACTGCCTAAAGACAAAGAAGACATTGCCAAGCTTGGCTACCATCGCATGCTTTCTGCTGAAGGTATCTTAGCGCTTAGCCCAAGCCTAGTGCTGGGTTCTGACGCTATGGGGCCTAAAGCGACCTTAGATGTTTTAAGTTCAGCCAAGATTAATGTCGTGCAGCTGCCTCATGCCAACACTCAAACTCAACTGTTTAGCAATATCGATGCTATGGGCCAGCTACTAAAGCGTGAAACACAAGCTAAGCAACTTAAAACCGAACTACAGCAATCATTTACCGACCTTGAGCGTAAGCAACAACAGATTGCTAACAAAGGCGATGCCCCTAAAGTGTTGTTTCTACTGTTACAGGCCGACAGACCTGCGCGTGTTGGTGGCGATGACACCGCAGCCGATATCATTATCAAATTGGCTGGTGGCAACAACATCGCTGGTTTCTCTGGCTATAAGAGTGTCTCTCAAGAGGGCATTCTTGCACTACAACCAGACGTCATTTTGATCTCAAACCGCTCTGATAAAGAGACTGAAAACCCAGTACGTTCGCTACTGAAGAAAATGCCACTGCTAGCACATACTCCCGCAGGCAAGAATGAGCAGATCCAAAATCTTAACCCGCAAGCGCTGATAGGCGGCCTTGGAATTAGTGCTATCGAAGCGGCAGATAAACTTGCTAGCGATTTTATTAGCGTAAAGCGTTACTAAACCTTGTTCACTACGCCATTATTTAACGGGATTCGTAAATGGATAATCGTCATTGGCTTTGGCCCTGTTTGTTGACCGCTTTGGTCATCACCAGCCTGATGTCTGTCAGCATAGGTCCACTGCAAATTAGCCCTAGCGTGAGCTTCAGTGCCGTCATTAACTGGGCGACTCAAATTGATATAGGCAGTGTAGCCCCACACGAACAGTTAGTGATCGACCAAGTCCGCCTACCGCGCACATTGTTGGCGTTAGCTGTGGGGGCTGTGCTGGCTCAGTGTGGCGCGGTGATGCAGGGGTTGTTTAGAAACCCACTGGCAGATCCCGGTATTATTGGGGTGTCGTCAGGTGCCGCTTTTGGCGCCGCTATCTGCATTGTGCTGTTTCCCCAAGGCGGTGAATACGCCGTGGCAATCAGTGCCTTTCTAGCCGGGTTGATAACCACCTTAGTGGTTTACCGTTTAGCCAGTAGCCCTAGCGGGACTTCGGTTGTATTACTGCTGTTATCTGGCGTAGCCGTGGCAGCACTTGCTGGCGCGGGCATAGGTCTACTCACCTATATGGCCGACGATATGGCATTGAGGGATCTCACCCTGTGGCAGCTCGGTTCTATCGCCGGCGCGCAATGGCATTACGTCATATTAAGCTTGATCGCCTTAGCCGTTGTTAGTTGGCAGTTTAACTGCTCAGCGAAGGCGCTTAATGCGTTATTACTGGGTGAAGCTGAAGCGCGTCATTTAGGCTTAGATGTTGATAAGTTAAAACTCAAGCTCATCGTACTTTGCGCTATTGGCGTGGGAATATCGGTTGCCGCCACTGGCATTATTGGCTTTATCGGCCTAGTCGTGCCGCATTTAGTAAGGATGATGGTGGGGCCTGATCATAAACAGCTACTGCCACTCAGTGCCATACTCGGCGCTGCATTACTCGTGCTGGCCGATATCGGTGCTCGCGCCATTGTTGCGCCATCAGAACTACCCGTGGGGCTGGTCACAGCGCTTATCGGCGCGCCATTCTTCATCGTGTTATTACTCAAACAACGCAGTAAGTTGGTCTAAATGAATTATTCAACTCAGTCACAGCCAGCGGGTATAGCGGATCATCTATCGAATGCAAGCAGAACTACAGTCATAGAGATCGAGCATCTTTCAGTGCGTATTGGTCAAAAACCAGTATTAACCGACATAAACCTCAGATTAAAAGCCGGCGAAGTCACTGCCCTTTTAGGACCTAATGGGGCCGGTAAATCAACCTTACTAAAAAGCTTATGCCAGGAAATTGAGCTTGAAGCAGGCCGGATTAACATTCACCAGCAACCACTGACGATGTGGAATAGGCAAAAACTGGCAAAATTGTTAGCGGTACTGCCACAACACGCCTCACTGACGTTTCCATTTCAAGTTCATCAAGTAGTCGAAATGGGGCTATATCCGTTAACGCTCAACCAGCGACAAGGTGAGCAGTTGATTGATGCACAATTGGAACAGGTTGCCTTGAGCCACTTAAAATACCGCAGCTACCCTACGCTCTCGGGCGGCGAGAAACAGCGAGTGCAATTAGCCCGAGTATTAACCCAGTTAGCTCAATCAGATAAGCCGCCAATTTTACTGTTGGATGAACCCACCTCTGCACTGGATTTAGCCCAGCAGCACAGAGTATTAAAGCTGGTAAAATCGTTAGCTTATGAACAAAATTATGCCGTCGTAGTGGTACTTCATGACCTTAATCAAGCATCACGCTATGCCGACAGATTGGTGATTTTACAACAAGGAGAAGTTGTCAGTGATGGGCCACCGCACGAGGCGTTAACCCCTGTAACCATAAGGCAGGTTTGGCAATACGATCCTATTGTAGTGAATGAGCCCGGGCAGCTGACACCACTATTATTTTAAACTACGCTTCCTAAAAAGTTTAAAGCCGCTTTATAAGCAGTATTTAAAGTAATTGGTATAAACAATATGTCAGAGTTTGTTCTAGAATCAATATCAACAACTTATAGGTATTTATTGATATCGAACTAAATGGGTGGATGATGACGCTCTATAAATTTAACCGGACAACCAATAACATCAACGCTGAAAAGGTCATGCGGATCAATTATCGCAAAGAGTGCGAAGCCGATATCGACGCCATTGATACGTTAACTCAGCTCGCTTTTATTAATGTCGAGCATTCAACACATACCGAGCACTTTATTGTTCGTCGCCTAAGAGAAGCAAGCGCATTGAGTGTGTCTTTAGTTGCAGAAACAAATGGCGAGATTATTGGCCATGTCGCGCTGTCGCCAGTGACTATCTCCGACGGCAGCGTAAGCTGGTATGGTCTTGGCCCTATTTCGGTCAGGCCTGACTATCAAGATAAAGCCATCGGTTCAAGCTTGATAAGTGAAGCATTGAGCGAACTAAAAAAGCTCGGTGCTAACGGTTGCGTATTGCTAGGCGAGCCCGATTTTTACAGTCGTTTTGGCTTTACGGCAAATGCTTTAATCGTACTTGAGGGCGTGCCAGCAGCCTATTTTCTGCAACTGACCTTCTCCGATAAAGAGCCTCGCGGCATCGTAAACTACCACAGCGCTTTCTCAGCAACTCGTTAAGCCGAGCTTAAAATGATAACGGTAGCCTTGGATAAGCAAGGCTAGTTTTGAGCTGGCCAAACGCACCGACTCGGTGCGTTTTAGATTTAGCAAAACGAGTAATAGATAAAACAGACTGAAGTATATGAAGTAGCAATAATGCCAGTCCAGCTGCAGCACCTTGTTAACGACTGTTTTTAAAGTGAATGGGTGATTGTCTAGTCTTGTCTACTTCCAGTTTAAATACATCAGGTCTTGAGTAGTGCCCTGCGACATCCAAAGCACGCTTAGAAGTTGAGGCCAAATCAACATCAATATCCAAAATGATATAGCCTTTCTCTTTAGATAATGGCCCTGACACTATTTCACCGCTAGGCGATACCACAAGCGAATCTCCGGGGTTAATCCATTCTTCATCAGCCGGGTAAATTTCATCTATATTTGGAAAGTCCGTAGGTAAATCTTTTCGCTCTAAAGCAACACCACAAGATAAAACCCAACACTTACCCTCCCGAGCAATGTGCTGCATAGTGCCAGTCCAAGCATCACCACTGTCATAGGTTGGTGCAATATATATTTCTATCCCTTGCGAATATAGAGAGTACCTTGCCAGAGGCATATAATTTTCCCAGCATATTAGGCTACCAATTCTACCGACTGGAGTATCAATAACATTTAAACCATGCCCATCTCCAAACCCCCATACCATTCGCTCTGGGTTTGTGGGCATGAGTTTTCGATGATGATTGATAATTTGACCTTGAGTATCAATGGTTATTACTGAGTTATATATTGTGGATTGGCTATTAGCATTATCTCGTTCGTTAATACCACATACGACTGTAACGCTATTGTCTTTGGCTGCTTCTAGCATAGGGTTGAGATCGTCCGAACTTAAATCAATCGCATTTTTGAGTAATCTAACATGTAGCTCTTCACTGATCCCCCAGTCACCACCAGGTCTAAGCCGCCATATCCAAGCAGGGTATCCTGCTATGAATGCCTCTGGAAAAACAATCAGTTCAGCCCCTTTGGCGGAGACGGAATTAATGATCTCTACAGCTTTTTCTATGGTACGTTTTTTATCAAGAACGTAAGGAGACTCTTGAATAAGTGCGATTTTTTTCATCATTAACTCCCTTTCGACAAGTCGTTTAATTAGCGCTCAAAACTTCGAAAAAAAGAGTAAGTCCAGAACGTTAGCTGGCTAATGATTGTTAAATAACACCGCTGAGAATTGCCATTACAATCATTAAGTGCACTTAAATAATAGAAGCCTTTAAGTTTCTTTGGTGGCTCATCTTAAAAAACAAATTAAGCTAAAAATCATCATCCATGACGATGAAGTGCCAGCATAGGAAATCTGAAAAATGAATTTTCCACGACATAAACCAGAACAACATCATTAATGGCACTCTCTTACAGCATCAATTTTTACCTTCATCTATAATACTTTTCAGCTCAAAGCGTTAGCTTTCTATACTGGAGACATACCATGACCAATATCGTTTTTATCGCCACCAGTCTCGATGGTTTCATTGCAGACAAAGACAATAAAGTCGATTGGCTCCATGAAATCCCAAACCCTG
The DNA here is from genome assembly GCF_002836075.1 of Shewanella sp. GutDb-MelDb. Classification (NCBI taxonomy): domain Bacteria; kingdom Pseudomonadati; phylum Pseudomonadota; class Gammaproteobacteria; order Alteromonadales; family Shewanellaceae; genus Shewanella; species Shewanella sp. GutDb-MelDb. The sequence goes on from NZ_PJBM01000127.1 coordinate 13,742, forward strand.
ATAATTCTGATCTCGGTTACAACGCTTTTATCGAGCGAGTACAGGCGTTAGTCATCGGCCGAAATACCCTAGAAACCGTTCTCAGCTTCGGTATTGACTGGCCCTATACTAAACCCGTATTTGTGCTCAGCAATACCATGAAGGCGGTACCGGCAAGACTCGAAGATAAAGTGTTTTTAGTGAAAGGCCCACTGACAGAGGTCATGACGAAAATACACGGTCAAGGTTACAACAACCTCTATATTGATGGCGGTTTGACCATACAGAGCTTCTTAAAAGAAGATTTGATTGATGAGCTGATTATCACCACTATTCCAGTACTCTTGGGCGGCGGGATCTCATTATTTGGCGGGTTGGTCGCACCACTTAAGTTTAAGCATGTAAAGTCAGAACCCTTTATTGATTACTTGGTACAAAATAGTTTTATTAGAGTGCGATAACTTCTACTCGCAAACACAACATCCAAAGCTTAGATTTACAATGCAAAGCAACAGATATTGATCCATCGCACCAAAGTGCTACTTGATAATGATTATCATTGCCTTTGAATTGATTTTACGATTTGAGAGTAATGATGATCCTAACGCCGACCATGACTGGCATAGCAAGTCCTGAACCATTGCAAAATGCCTTTAAAGTCAAAAGTGTTCCCCATGCCGGTCGCAGTGGCAGTCGCCCTGTCAACTTAACACCGGCACTTTGGCATCAATGGTGGCAACAACCCAGCAAGAGTAACCAACGGGCACTGTATATCCATATTCCCTTTTGTCGTAAGCGCTGTAGCTTCTGTAATTTCTTTGAAAATGGCACTAATCCTGAGCGAATTAGCCGCTATGTTAGCCGCCTCTGCGAACAGTTAAGGATTGCTGCAGACACGCCTTTAGCCCAAAGTCAGCCATTTGATACCGTCTATGTTGGCGGCGGCACGCCTACCGATATGCAGGCCGATGAGATCGCGATGTTAGGCGCAGCGATAAGCAAATTCCCATTGATAAAGAATGCCGAAGTGTCGCTCGAAGGCCGTCTCAATGGCTTTGATGATGACAAATGGCACAGTGCGTTAGATAACGGATTTAACCGCTTCTCGTTTGGAGTGCAAAGCTTCGATACTCATGTACGCCAAGCCGCCGGACGCTTTGATGATAAAGACACCTTACTCAGCCGCCTTAATGAGTTGAGCCAACATCCGAGTGCCAGTATCGTCATCGATCTTATTTTTGGGCTACCCGGCCAAACCTTAGATATTTGGCAACAAGATCTGCAAGCCGTTATCGACAGTGGTGTACATGGGGTCGATCTCTATCAATTGATAGGCCTCGGCGGCACTCGCATCGACCGGGCTAGCGAGAAAGGCAAAATACTTGGCACCGACGAAAGTGAATTTCAGGCCGATAGCCAAATGCGGGCGCAGATGTACGCCTATGGCGCCAACTTACTCGAATCAAACCAGTGGCAACGGTTATCCAGCTGCCACTGGCGCCGCGACAACCGTGAACGCAGCATCTATAACTCACTTGCCAAAAGCGGTATCGAAATACTACCGTTTGGCGCCGGTGCAGGTGGCAGTATCCATGGCCATGGGGTAATGAATGCCCGCAGCTTAACCAACTGGCACCTAGCCCACTCACAACCCACTGACGTTATAGATGAGGCAACCCCCACTAAAGTGCCCGGAATGGCATTGAGCCCAAATCCATCAGCCGAACTCGATGCGATTTTTAAACGCGGCCTAGACGGTGGAACACTGCAATTTTCTCAACTAGAGGCCAGCTTACTGCAGCAGTTACAGCCACTCTTTCATGCATGGCAAACCAATGGTCTGGCGCAACTTAATAACGACGCCCTTACTTTGACCTTGGCAGGGCGCTTTTGGAACGTGAATATGCAAACGGGTTTGTTTGAGTTTTTGGCTGAAAATAAGTAAGTAAATGATAAATGAGCTCATGTTATAGTGAGCTTATTCTTAGCTAAGCATTCATAAAATATGGCACAGCCGATCTCAGACGAAACTAAAAACGAAGCCGTAAAAGTGGCAAAATCAATTCAAAAACCAGGGCAAACTAAAGAGCAAACGAAGCTCATTGCGCTAGGAATTGAAAAAGGCATTGCGGAGTATAAAAAACAGCAAAAAGGCAAAGCACGTGTTCGCGACAAACAGAAAAAACAGCAAGTGCGTGCTAAAGCCCGTACCACTGAAAACGAACATGATGTCGAGGATAATATAGAAGATCGCGCGGCCAGCCCCTACTTACCCTGGGGATTATTAACCCTCAGCTGGATTGGCTTTATCAGCTATATCGTCATCAGCAAGTAATCCACAATACTGTCGATTAATCATCACCGTTTAGCCGCGCACTTTTCAGCGCGGCGTTATTATTGAGCCATCATCCTGTTTTAACCTGCACTTCGACATTCACGCCTCCAAAACCGGGTCTACACCAATTGACTAAAAACACAGTAAACACCTGATATTAAACTATAAAAACTTACCAAAATACTGCACCATAATTCTGTTCATATATTGTCATAACTTGTCTTAACTTGTTCATTGTTACCCACATCGCTGTTCACAACCTCTCCTTATAATGGCCTCATCAAAGAAAGGGTTAGCTGGAGCTAAATAGTCATGACGAATCAAAACCCCACAAAAAAATACACTAGTAATAAGAAGGATGAACTTAAAGCATTATTTTTTATCATCTTTATTTTATTTCCTGCATTAAGCATCGCTTTTGTTAGTACCTATGGCTTCATCATTTGGATGATCCAAGCATTTGGTGGCGTTGTCGCTCACTAATCCCCTTTTCCACTTTTTAAACTTATTACGAGGATGCGATTATGAGATGGTTGCTTAACATCTGGCGCACATTAAACAAACCGACACAATACCTCACACTGGGCTCAGTCAGTGTTTCAGCCTTTATTATGGGCATTATCTTTTGGGGTGGTTTTAACACTGCACTTCAAGCAACAAATACTGAAGAGTTTTGTATTAGCTGCCACAGCATGGAAAGCATGCCTTATAAAGAGCTGCAAGAGACAGTGCATTGGTCAAATCATTCCGGCGTTCGCGCAACCTGCCCAGATTGCCACGTACCCCATGATTGGAGCCGTAAAATTGGCCGCAAAATTGAAGCCTCTCACGATATGTGGGGCTGGTTACTGCAAACCGTCAATACACCTGAAAAATTCGAAGACAAACGTCTAGAAATGGCCAGCCGTGAGTGGAAACGATTCGACCGTGATAACTCTCTAGCGTGTAAAAACTGCCACAACTACGACTCAATGAAATGGGACAGCATGTCTAAGCTAGCGCAAAAGCAGATGAAACGCGCAGCTAAACTCGACCAAAGCTGTGTTGATTGTCATAAAGGTATCGCCCATAAGCTTCCCGATATGGGCACCGCTCGTGCACCAGAGTTAATTGCAGAAGTCGGTTCCGGCGTTAACGGCTTAGAGGTTAACAAAACCTATTTTTCAGCATTGACTAAACCTGTTTATTTCAACGAAAAAACCGATGTTGAGGCTGGCACATTAAACATCGCCACTAAAGTGAAAGTGTTAGAACTTAAAGGCAACCGCGCCAAGATTGGTATCAACGGTTGGAGAAAGAAAATTGGTGCAGGTCGCGTTATCTACTACGACTTTGGCTTAAATATTCTATCGGCTCAGCTAACCAAAGATGCAGCACTTGAAGAGGGTGTAATCACCACCTTCGAAGAGAAAGAAGACCCAATGACAGGCCTTAAATGGCAACGTGTAGAAACCGTAATCTGGACAGATACCGACTACCTACTCAGCGACCTACAGCCACTTTGGGATTATGCGCGTAGCACATATAGCACCAGCTGTAGCGTATGCCATACCCAACCGGACGAGAGTCACTTTGACGCCAACACATGGCCTGGTATGTTCCAAGGCATGATCGCCTTCGTCAATATGGACCAAGATACTCAAGCTTTAGTGCAAAAGTACTTACAAGAGCATTCATCAACTTTCAATAAGTCGGCTCACTAATAGGACATCACATTATGAAAAGAAGAGACTTTTTAAAAGGCTTAGTCGGCACATCTTATGTTGTACTTAGCGGGTCGTCAGTCCTTGCGCCATTGAATGCGTTAGCCGCTTCAGCAGCCAAGACTAACGAAGGTTGGCTCACCACAGGATCGCACTTTGGTGCTTTTAAAATGAAGCGCAAAAATGGCGTGATAGATCAAGTCATTCCATTTGAAAGAGACAAGTATCCAACCGACATGATTAACGGTGTTAAAGGCTTGGTCTATAACCCGTCGCGTGTACGCTACCCTATGGTGCGCTTAGACTTCTTACTCAAGGGTCACAAAAGCGATACCACGCAACGAGGCGACTTCCGCTTTGTGCGAGTGACATGGGATAAAGCGCTGTCTTTGTTTAAAGACTCGCTTGATGAAGTACAAACTAAATATGGTCCATCAGGGCTACATGCTGGCCAAACTGGCTGGCGCGCAACAGGCCAGCTGCACTCAAGCACGAGCCATATGCAACGCGCCGTAGGCATGCATGGCAACTTCGTTAAAAAGGTTGGCGACTACTCAACAGGGGCAGGACAAACCATTTTGCCTTACATCTTGGGTTCAACCGAAGTGTATGCCCAAGGCACATCATGGCCGCTTATTCTTGAAAATTCTAAGACCATTATTTTATGGTCAAACGATCCGTACAAGAACTTACAAGTGGGTTGGAACGCTGAAACGCATGAGTCATACGCTTACCTTGCGCAGCTGAAAGAGAAAGTGGCTAAGGGTGAAATACGCGTTATCAGTATCGATCCTGTTGTCACCAAAACGCAGCAGTATTTAGGCTGTGAGCAGCTGTATGTTAATCCACAAACTGATGTGGCATTAATGCTAGGTATCGCCCATGAAATGGTGGCTAAAAATCTGCATGACACTAAATTCATTGAAGGATACAGCTTAGGATTCGATAGATTCCTACCCTATATCCAAGGCGAAACTGATGGTGTAGAGAAGACACCTGAATGGGCTGCTGAGATCACAGGAGTTTCCGCTGAGATCATCCGCGATCTCGCAAAAGTGATGACTAAAGGTCGCACTCAAATGCTCATGGGCTGGTGTATTCAACGCCAGCAGCACGGCGAACAACCTTATTGGATGGCAGCGGTACTTGCCACTATGACAGGCCAAATTGGTCTACCTGGCGGCGGTATTAGCTATGGTCACCACTACTCAAGCATTGGCGTGCCATCATCAGGTGCAGCAGCACCTGGCGCTTTCCCACGTAACTTGGACGAAGACCAAAAGCCACTGTTCGATAGCAATGACTTTAAAGGCACTAGCAGCACCATACCAGTTGCGCGTTGGATTGATGCCATTCTAGAACCAGGCAAAACCATTGACTCTAACGGTTCAAAAGTCACCTTCCCAGATATCAAGATGATGGTTTTTTCCGGTAATAACCCTTGGAACCATCACCAAGATCGTAACCGCATGAAGCAAGCGTTCCAAAAGCTTGAGTGTGTGGTCACTATCGATATGAACTGGACTGCGACCTGTCGCTTCTCAGACATCGTTCTGCCAGCGTGTACCACGTTTGAGCGTAACGACATCGACGTCTACGGCAGTTATGCTAACCGCGGTGTACTGGCGATGCAGAAGATGGTTGAACCGCTGTTTGACAGCTTGTCAGATTTCGAAATTTTCACTCGCTTTGCCCGCCTAATGGGTAAAGAAAAAGAGTACACCCGTGGTATGACGGAACGTGACTGGCTAAACAAGCTTTACACTGACTGTAAAAATGCCAATGCGGGTAAGTTTGACATGCCAGACTTTGATGCGTTCTGGAAAGAGGGTTACGTTCACTTCGGTGAAGGTAAACCTTGGACACGTCACGCAGCCTTTAGAGAAGACCCTGAGATCAATCCTTTAGGAACTCCTTCTGGCTTAATTGAGATCTTCAGCCGTAAAATAGCTCAGTACCAGTACGATGACTGCCCAGGTCACCCGACTTGGATGGAAAAATCAGAACGCAGCCATGGCGGTCCAGGTTCAGACAAATTCCCAATGTGGATGCAGTCTTGCCACCCTGATAAGCGTTTGCATTCACAAATGTGCGAGTCAGAAGAGTACCGTGAAACTTACACTGTTAAGGGGCGTGAGCCCGTCTACTTAAACCCTGATGACGCCAAGCAACGCGGCATAAAAGCAGGCGATGTGGTGCGGGTGTTTAACGACCGCGGTCAGCTGCTTGCTGGTGCAGTGGTTTCAAATAACTTCCCTAAAGGGGTTATTCGTATCCACGAAGGCGCTTGGTATGGTCCCGTCGGCGAAGATGGCAGCAAAGAGGGCGGCGCAGAAATTGGCGCACTGTGTAGCTACGGGGATCCAAATACTCTGACGCAAGATATTGGTACTTCAAAGCTTGCTCAAGCGTGCTCTGCTTACACTTGTTTAGTTGAATTTGAAAAGTATAAAGGTAAAGTACCTGTTGTAAGTTCATTTAGCGGACCCGTTGAGATAACACTATGAGCGCAGTAACAGCTAACCCCGTAAATCAAGTCAGAAGCACGATTTATCAGCTACTTTCATCATTGTTTGCGAAAGAGGTAGATCATAAAACATTGCATGAATTGACCTGTACTCAAGCACAAGCATTTTGGTCTCAACTTGCTAGTGAGCCCGATTTTAAAGCAGATGTTGATGTGCTGGTAGCTGAACTCGCAAAGCTTAATAGCGACAAAGCGCTACTCGAGCTTTCGGCTGATTATTGTGGTTTGTTTTTAGTCGGTACCAAGCACAGTGCCTCGCCATACGCTAGCCTCTATTTAAATAACAGCTCAAGTGATAAACCTGTCACAAAAGGCAATGAGCCATTACTCTTTGGTGAGCAGCACCAGCAGATGACACAGTTTTTAAAACAGAGTCAGTTGCAGGTGCAAAGTGAGTTCCCCGAGCCCGCAGATCATCTCGCGGTGATATTGGCCTATATAGCACATATCAGTATGCATAGCCGTCACCAAGAGCAACTGCTGTTTATCCGCAACTACCTAGCTAACTGGTTACCAAAGCTTGTCGCTAAAGTCGCCAATGTCGATACCGGTAAGTTCTATATCGCATTAGCGCAGCTCACGTTAGCTTGGGTGGAGTCAGATATTGAATGGCTTGAAAACGAAAGCTAATACAGACTGAGCAACTGGTACTCTGAAAGACAACCGTAAAAAAGCCGATAATGATTATGTCATTATCGGCTTTTTTGTATCGTGAATGTGAGGCTGCACACTTGTTGTAAACACATTAAATTTGTAGACTCATAAGTTAATGTTACATACTCGCCTTATCAATAAGGATAAAAGAGCACTTTACTGCTTTACTCTCTCTAACGAGAGTGCGATACCACAATGGAGATTTTATATCATGGACGAATTACTTATTATAGGCTTATTCATACTGATTGTTAGCTTCAACACACAGAGGTCAACCGACAAACGGTTGAGAGTCATCGAACACAAAATTGACTCCTTGTTAAAAAACAACGGTATTTTTTTTCATAACAACATCAATGTATCTAAAGAAGTATTAACTGCCATTACTCTCGGTAAAAAACTAACTGCTATCAGGCTTTATCGCAAAGATACCGGTGCAAGCTTGAAAGAAGCGCACGGCATAATTAACAGACTCGCCGCAAAAACAGCGTCGCCATTGAGACAAAGCAACTAACGCTGCGTCTGCATTGCCACACTCTTTCAACAGTAGATGATAGCTATTCAGCTATTCAGCTACTCGACAAACTTGTAAATAATAACCAGGCGTTACTCAAAATGAATATGAATAAACAAAATGCATCACTTCCCCACAATTCAGGCTTCACCCTCATAGAGTTGGTTGTCGTTATTATTATTTTAGGTGTTTTGGCTGTTACGGCATTGCCCAAATTTATCAATATGAAATCAGATGCAAACGTTGCTGTGATTAAAGGGGCCGTGGGTTCAATTAAAACCGCAGTATCGCTATTTAAAGCCAAAACCATGACTTCAGGTAATACTTTTACTGATGTGGTCGAGTTTTCTGGCGTAAAAGGCAGTAACTATCAACCATGGGCTGCAACAGCTACTGCAAGTGGATTTTTATCTGATTACTCCTCTCCACCCGAAATATTTGAAGGTGCTGGATTAGATGTTAACGAATGGGCTTACCGTATTTACGTACCCACTAGCTATGCCGTTATTGCTGCACCTAAAAGTGTTTTAGATAAAAGTGAACCTAGTGCCGCAGAGGTTAAAGCGACTAACTGCTATTTTCAGTATCACTGGCAAACATCAGGTGAGCCAACAATCACCACAGTGATGACGGACTGCTAGCAAAATTACAACGAGTTAACATCATGCACCAGTTAAGTACTTCATAGAGGATATTGAGTTTGAACAATTATTTTGACAGCCCCTTTGTCGGCAAATCACTGCAAGAGCAAGTGACAAACCCTAATATCATTGTGGGAAAACACAGCTATTATTCTGGCTATTATCACAACCATAGTTTCGACGATTGTGCCCGTTACTTGCTGCCCGATAGAACTGATGTCGATAAACTCATTATTGGTAGCTTCTGCTCAATTGGTTCAGGTGCAGTATTTATGATGGCGGGTAATCAAGGGCACCAGAATAATTGGGTGAGCACTTTTCCATTTTTCTACCAAGAAAACGAACACTTTACTGACGCTAAAGATGGCTTTGAACGTTCAGGAGATACCGTTATAGGCAATGATGTATGGATTGGCACTGAAGCTATGATTATGAGTGGCGTTAAGCTCGGTGATGGCGCCATTATCGCCAGCCGTGCTGTGGTGACTAAAGATGTCGCGCCCTACTCTATTGTTGGTTCAAATCCAGCGAAACATATTCGTTTTCGTTTTCCTGAAACAGAGATCGCTAAACTACTTGAGATGCAATGGTGGTTATGGAGTGATATACAGCTAAAAAGTGCCATGGCATTAATGTGCTCATCTGATATCAATGGCCTATACGATTACTGGCAGACTTTGAAGCAAGAGTAATACTCATTGTTTTAGTCAGCTACGGGGCGAACTCGGTTTACATGTAAACGACCAGCCCTCTGTAGCTTCCCTCTTTGTCTGCTGCGCTTCTCTTGACTAGCTATCCGACTGGCTTATTTTTCTCATAAAATGAACAGGCGAGCCCAAGTTCTCATCTGTCACACTGACCTAATTCGCTGATATAGCCACTTAATCTACGATTATCTGTATCATTTATCGAGCAATGAGCAAAGCTTGTGGAGTGACGCTGTATCATCAATCAATAGCGGTGCTGAGCAACATTTCAATTTTGGCAAAGACTATCTAGTGGAAGAACACATTAGCGTATGCCCTAAAGCAGTTGAAGGTACTGGATACCTCATTGGTACCGCGTTGCATGTGCCCAGTAAGCGGACTTGTCTTAACATATTTGCCGCCAACGATATCAATTCAGGCCCCATGGCACGGGCTTGGCTGCCCTATCATCTACCTCTCGGTTTTCATGGTCACTTTCAAGCAAATTAATCAGTGCTGGGGCACTCTAAATTGAGGGCGACTGCTGCGGTGTTAATCGAAAATAGAGCAGAGTCAGATTAGTATTTTATACCTTGACTCGGCCCTCAGTGCTTAAAACAAGTAGAATCTGCGATTTTTTGTTAACTAGATCGCTAAAATACCTAGATATACCCCTTTGTTAAAATCCATAATGCTGTAGTGTTGGTAGTACAAACAGAATAATTTTCAGTTCACCATTCAGGGGTACCTATGCTAAATGAGAATCATGCACTTATTTTTGACTTCCCAGAATTTAAACAAGACATTGTTTATTTGAATCATAAAGACGAAGCATTCCAAGAACTGTCCAAACAGTATCATTTATTAGATTATGAAATTCGTCAGCTAGAAATTGACGGTAGTCCCACCGATGACGAGCATATGCATCAGCTAAAATTACAGCGCGCTAATTTAAAAGACGTCCTATTCCTGAAATTAAAAGAGCACCACGCCTAACAATCGTATACTACGAGCTGGCCAGTCATGAGTATGCTCAGTCTGGCCAACAGCTTGCAAAAGAGCTCAGCAGGAGAACATCACTCCTCCTCTTTTCGCTAACTCTTTTATAAAAAGCCGAATCTCTCGAACCAAATGGCTATTGCAGCACTTCATTAAAAATCATCTCACCGTTCAAATGGAAAACGATGCTTCCGTTAACTTCACAGTGAAGCGAGATAATCGTACTCAGTATTGAGTATTCACCACCTCCCATGATATGGCTGCCCCGCTAACGTTCGGGTTTATTTTAATTATGTGAACTATGCACCTATGTTTCAGCGCACGCTTGTACGCATAATGGCTCATTAGCAATATTGACTATTGGAGTTTGCGATGCAAGAAATAGATTGCCCACAGTGCAGCCAAAAAATCGACATTAATCTGGTGACCTGCCCCCAGTGCCATGTCGTTCAAGGGTTAGAGGCACTCTCTGGAGTTGATCCTTATATTCGTATTAAAAATCAAAAACTCACGATATGGTTTAGCCTTTTATTCGGTGGGCTGGGCGTACATAAGTTCTATTTAGGTCAACACCTAAAGGGCAGCTTGTACTTAATCTTTAGCTGGACCTTAGTGCCGATGATTGTTGGCTGGATCGATGCGGTGCGCACCATGAAAATGAGTCCCTTCAATTTTCAGCAACGTTATTGTCGAAAAGTGAGTCACTACTACGTCTAGCCATAGGCAGCTTAGCTTAAAATGAGTTAAACACTTTATGACAATATACCGCCCACGGCAGTAGAAGTTGATGCTTATTTACATTAATGCCGCTCTACAGACACACCTCATCGCTGATGAAGCTTGCATACGTGACTATCGCCATTAAGTGATCGCTACGACCTCTGTGCAGCATGAGGCACTGCAGACATCACTCTTTCACTGAGCCATGAGTCCAAAATTAGATAAGTAACATTAACTTGGTGGGTCGATGTTATTGGCAATGCTGCAATTGAGCCTAAACCAACCCGCGATAGAGAAACGGTCACGTTTTGCGGCTAGCACTTCATGGGGAAACTCTTCACTTAAAAAGACCACCACGGTACCAAAACCGGGTGTAACGCGAACCGTATGGTCATCAATAATCGCAGATGTTGATTGTTGATTTTGATATATCACCAGCTCTCCGCCATCGTCTTTCGACCAAGATTGGTTAAGATAAACCACCACAGAAAGTATTCGATTCCCCTCACCGATAAAGGCATCTTTGTGCTTTTTATAAAAATCACCTTCAGCGTAATGTGCAAAGTGGCTTTCAAACGAAAATAGCCCTAAAAAGAGTCTTCTATTCAAGAACACTTGCAGCGCCTGAGTCCAATCAAGCCAAGCCGTGCCCGCTTCACTGTCATTATTAATCCAGCTAATCGCGTCGGTACGCACAAAGTCATTAATCTTATGATCAACTGAGCGACCAATGCCAGCGCGCTTAAAATTAGCGTCGGGCATAGTGGTAATATGTGAGGCTAATAAATGGGTTAAATCGTGTGGCAGAGCAGCAGGGTTAATGCTGTAGCCTTTGTTTGCGATGTCATTTGCAATTGATGCAAAAAGGGAGGAATCGTCACCTGTTTGAGAGGTGCGAGGTAAGATCAACTACATCCAGTCTTAGGCGTTAAAATTAACATTGATGAGTTACTTTTATAAACAGAGACCACCAGCATACACCTATAACAATCAATATAGTCATTAATATAGATTCACGACAAAAGCAGTAATAAGTGACAGAAAAGCTACTTCGATAAGCAGCTTAAATGTTAAACGTATTAGTGGCTATTTATAGTGTGACATTGCTGCCGCTAAATACCGCACTCTCAATCCCAGTCAAGGTATTAACGCCATCTCGATTACTCACCATATCGGTAATAATCGTAGCACCATTGTCTTGCTTTTCGATGCTGTATTGCGATGCCTTACCACTAAACTTCACCTCGTTTTGACCACTGTTACCGGTAATATTATTATCAAGCTGATTAACCACCACATTGCTGTTTAGGCTGCCAGTTAACGTCACATCCTTAAGATATTGCGAGTGATGCGTATAGCCAATATCACGATTGAACTTTAGGCTAAAGTCACCGATAAAGCTCGCATCAATGCGCGCATTATAGGTCAGGTACGAATGAAAGAATTTATTATTCATCAACTCAGCACCGAGAGGATCTTCAGTGCTCATTTCAGCACGTGTTTTCGCAATATATCCGCCCCACATACTGTGGGTTTCACTGCCACTCCATGCGCCCCATAAACCATAATAAGCATCGATAACTGACGCGAGGTATTCTTGAGTTAAGCTATTTTCAGCGGTGAGTTCAGTGATCCAGCTTTGATCTCCGCCCCATAATTTATCATTTAGCGCTGTGGTTTGAGCCGCTCTAATTTCAGCTTGATAGCCAGGCAAGGCGCCGATGAATTCACTATTCTGATCCACGCCGATACCGTAGTCATGCATCATATGCAGGATCTCTTCAAAACTAGCATCGCGATGTTCTTCATAGTTTTGATTGATATACCAAGCACCACCTTCTACTTGAATTTCATTTTGATACAGCGGTTGCCCGCCTAATTCTGTAGCAGGATTAGTACCATCGTCACTGCCATTAAGGAGTAATAAGATCGCGCCATTGTCCGCTATCTTATTGGTCACTGCTGATTTGTCATTACCAAATTCAGAGCCCGGTAAATTGGTCAAGTAATGGCTCAAGATAGCGCGTGCACGCACTATCTGGTTATCGCTAATCAAGTCTTGCGCAATAATATGGATAGATTTTCCATTAGGCGCTTTTATTTGCGTGTAGCGATTAAACTTCAGCGCTGCGCTATAGGTTGTTGACAGTGACGCAGGCACTGTCTCGATACCGAGTGCTTTTGTTTCTGCTGACAATCCAGAGCCAGGATTATTGTTATTATCAGCTACTGCCGTGGTTGAAGAATCAGAATTACAGGCCGTTAAGGCCATTAAACTTACTGCGACAACCCCTGCCAATACTACTTTAGCTACCATATACTGCTCCTAAAACCTCTTTGATTTGAGCCATAAAATTAACATGACCATTAAATTCATAGGGTAAGAGAAAGTAAGCAAGCGGCATGCTATGTAAGCAGGTGTAAGCAAACTGTTATTAGTAACAATAATCTGTAAAATCAGATTGATTGAGCAGGTGTTTCTATCAAACGTTGGTAGACTAAATATTAAGGTAAATGGTTGTGAGTAAAGCAAATATACTCATTATTGAAGATGATAAAGAGATCTCTCGTTTAACCGCCATGTATCTTGAAGCTGAAGATTACAGTACGCGCGTGATTGCGGATGGCTTACAAGCAGTAGGCGCTGTAAGGATGGAGCTGCCCGACTTAGTCATTCTTGATTTAATGCTACCAGGGTTAGATGGGGTATCGGTGTGCAAACAGATACGCAAGTTTTATCAAGGCCCTATCTTGGTATTAACGGCCTGCTGCGACGATATTAGCGAAGTCAGTCTACTCAAACTTGGCGCCGACGATTACCTCACTAAGCCAGTGCGGCCACATGTCATGCTTGCCAGAATTGAAGCTTTACTAAGACGCAGTCGACCCGTAACCCCGAGTTACAACCAATTGCACGTTGGACAACTCACTATTGATACCGGCAGGCAAATCGTTAGCTATAACGATCTTACGCTTGTGCTCACTACCGCTGAGTACGATATGTTACTGCTACTAGCTTCCCATGCTGGCAGCATTGTTTCTAGAGAGAGTTGCTGCCGATCATTAAGAGGCATTGATTATGATTTCAATGATCGTTCAGTAGATATGCGGATCTCAGGGCTAAGAAGAAAACTCAATGATGACATGCCCCCCTACAAAACGATATTAACGATACGCAACAAAGGATACATGTTGATCAATGGCTAACTATCTTCCGCCTCTTTTTACGCGTCTTTACTTGAGTTTGCTTACGGCGCTGTTTGCCAGCATTATCCTAACATTCTACTTGAGTGAGCAGTATTTAGAACAAAGTGATGTGGTCGATTTCCATGATGATAGCTATCAAATCTTTATTGAAGCCACCTCAGGCATGCAGCGTACGCACTTGTCTGCAGAGCAATATATTAATAGCTATCAAGGGCAACATCTTCAATTTAATATTACTTGGCAAGCAAATTGGAATGCTAAGCAAGACTGCTCTGATTGTGAGTTTTTAAGCAATATCGGAGGAATATCAATATATCAATTATCTGACGAGCAACTATTAGCCATTTATCCACTTTACCAAACTAATGGCACTATCTTAATCTCAGATAGGCTGCCAAATAGTTTATTTTTTGATAGAACCAATAAACAACAGAGCAGCAGTTTTATAGAGTTATTACGTGACGACCCTTCTGAGTTTATTCCCTATTTACTGCTGCTTGTAGTGATTATTTCCTTAGGTACTACGTTATACGTTTCAGTTCGGCGGCTACAAAAACAGATTAACCAACTGGTTGATATAAATAAAAAGTTTGGTCAGGGCGAGCTCAACATTCGTGCTCGCCAGACCTATTCTGAGCCCGTTAATGAGTTGGCAGACAGCTTTAACAGAATGGCTAATGCCATTACTGAAACGGTAAAAGAGAATCAAATTTTTGCCCAAGCGGTGCCCCATGAAATACGTACACCACTGAGTAGAATTCAGCTGGCAACAGGTTTACTGCGTCAACGTAGTTTGCAAAATGAAGAGCTAGAATTACTAGATAATATCGATAACTATATCGATGATATCGAAAAGTTAACTCGCCAAGTACTCACCTTTTCTAAGCTAAATGCAGTAACAGGCCAAGATGATAGCCAAAACACACAACGAATAAAACTAGATGAATATTTGCAGAGCCGAATAATGCAGTTAACTACCGATAATGTTATCGCCGTTAAATTAAATCTGCAGCCACTTGAGCTTGAATGTGAGCCAGCATACTTACGATTGATGTTTGATAATCTATTTAACAATGCACTTATGTACGCAAGTTCTCAAGTTGAGATCACAGTCAGCTCTAGCCGCAAATCTTGCGGAAAAGGCCTCGTTGTAGTCAGTGTTGACGACGATGGGCCTGGCGTTGATAGCCATCAGTTTGAAACCATCTTTCTGCCTTTTTCCCGCTTAGATAAAAGTCGTAACCAACAAACGGGAGGGTTGGGACTAGGCTTGGCTATTGCCAAAGCAGCAACAAGACGAATGCAGGGGAAATTGCTTGTCGGTCGCAGCCACTTAGGCGGTGCCAGCTTTAGCTGCCAACTAGCCTATAACCCCAAGCAACAAAACTAAGAATACCAAGCCGTTGGGTTACCTTTACCAATGGCTTAAATTTCACGCTATCAAATTCACTCCACACTCACTAAATACTTGACCGCTGTACCGTCTTTAACCACCGACAAGATCAATACGATTGAACTATAATTAAGGCTAAAGTCATATCGCAAAAAGAGGTAATACTATGACTATTTCAAGCCGATTAAATCAGTATTTAGATGATAATGACGTAAAGTACGATCTCCTGCCCCACCCTCGCAGTGCAAGTTCTATTAGCTCAGCTGTTGCTGCGCACATATCCCCCACACAACTCGCCAAAGCCGTGATCTTGGAAGATCACGAAAGCCGCAAGGTGATGGCCGTATTACCCGCTAACCATAAAGTTAGTTTGCGTTCGCTCGGTGATAAACTAAATCGAGAGCTTCACTTAATTAAGGAGCAAGAGATCTATCAGATGTTCGACGATTGTCAGCATGGCGCCATCCCCTCCCTAGGTGCAGCTTATAACTTAGAGGCTGTTTATGATGATCTATTGGTTGAAGCTAAAGAGATCTACTTTGAGGCTGGGGATCATAGCAACTTAGTACGCATGAACCGAGATGACTTTATCAAGTTGATTAAAGATGCCAAGCACTTAAGATTCAGTCATCAAAGCGTGCATTAAAGCCCTGCTTGAGCATTGAGTCATGCTCAAGCTTCTCTATGCCGATACTTAGCACTGAACGCTTACCTGTACATGCTAGTGATAAGCTTCTTCGGTAAAGAATATTGTTATGCAGTGCTCTCGTCCAAGCTCGTTATTGATAATAGTAGCGTTACTGCTTGCCCTCATCATTAGCAATGCTAACGCCAATTTATTGAAAAAGAGTCAATTTCTGCACCCAATAGCTTTAGTAAGGCGCCAATAATTACCGTCTATTCAACTTCTGGAAAAAAAATGGGATAAGATTGATAAAACTAAAATCAGCAATTTTTCAATTAACTTAAATGCTGAATGTAAATTTGAAGGTAAAGACAATAAAGCCGACAAAGGGAAGATGAGCCTATCAGGATTTTTGCTGATAAGTGATAGCGCTTAGCCAGCAAATGACTTAATTCCCCATACCAAAACTTAACACCTCCACTAGGACCCCATTACCTATGTTCAAGAGCATCAGCTTTAAGGGATAAAATTAGCCCCCCTCCCCCTTACTTGTATCACTCGACGTGAACGAATTAACACAGCGAAAAGTTAAGCATCTTCTTCATGCATAAAACCTTCAATTAATGCCATCTGCTCCGACACCCCATCACTTTGGGAGGTGAGTCGATAGCAGCCGTGAGCCATCCTTTCTAAGCTAATATTATCTCCCGCACCAAGATGCAGCTGTTCAACAATCTCTTGCGGCAACTCAACCCCTAGCCCTTTCCCCACATTTTTAACCTTAAGTTCTGTCATAATCCTACCTATACATACGTCTCACACTGTGATTTCGGTACAACTAACCAAGATGTAAGAGCGAACCAATTAGTTAAAATTATAGTTGATTTAGCGAGCACTGGATTAGGCGTTGCAATGTCATAGATAAGCGATTGAGTGAATAGTGGTTGGTTATTGATAACGCGACATTCCCGCCTGCATGGTAAACCTTACGGTGCCGGCATGATTTGCTGCTGCAGCAATCAGCTTTTGCTTCACTCCACGTAAAATTCAGTTTTAGTGAACTACATTCATCATGAAATTTGCAGCATAGCCATTCCCATGACTAAACACAAAAGGGAGAGTTAGTCGTAAGAGAATAGTGTACCTGCTTAAATGGCTAGCCCTAGCTTAGCGCTAGTCATTTGGATTATTCACTACCCCATGGTCACCAGACTACAGGCGCAGATATTAGTGCTGGGTAAAAAGTACAGTAGTGCGGTATTTTTAGTTTGATTACGGCTGGCGATTTGTATCGTTAAGTTATGCACTCCCTCCTTAGTAATATTACGACTGGCGAAAGCTTCTAAATGTTTGGCATGCAAGGGTAATGACAACTCACTGTTATGTCGAATAAGCTCACTACTGACCAAATTGAGGATATAAATATCCTTGTCTTTATTTGCACTCAACACATCACCTTTTAAATGCAGAGTTGCGATTGGAATGCCGTCGGATGTGAAGTATCGATAACTAATACTCGCTGAACGTTTTTGCAGGGCAAAATCAGCGATAAGAGAGTGATGTTCAATGACGTGTGTTTTGGGGTTCGTCGCCACCAATTCATTGCGACATGATAATACGATATCCACTTCGGTGGCTTTAATGTGTTGATAAACAATAATCCCGATTATTAGCGCCAGCAGCCCACTACTTAACACGATTTTTAGCTGTTTAATCACAGAGTGATACCTCCTCGAGCCAATCGTCTGAAATAAATTCAGGGCTTAACCTAAAGTCACTGGTTTTTATATTTCTCATTAATGTGCCCCCGTTTGGCGTTTTTCCTAACATCGAAACATTAAGCACTTGCATATCATTTGAAAACGCCAAGTACACTCGTTCCCATGTTAAATGCGGGCACATATTTAGCGCTGAAATAACTCTTGCTTCAATAGGGACTTCTTGGCGCAATCTTATCCTCGGTGACTCCAGCCAAGTCAGTATCACTTTCTGGCCGTTATCCAACACAATGTTGCGGTTAGTTTTAATCGGTGCATCAATCTCTTTAAATAAGATGTATTGATGCATCGCCGTCACCACCGCAATGCAGCTCAAAAACAGCACGGTTACCGTTAATATAAGATAGTTTTTACGTATTTTAGATTGCTGGGACCAACTCGCGCTCGGCGGGGTAATATTTAAGCGGTAACCTTTGCGCGGAAATGTCTCGATTAACTCAGCATGAGCTTCGCCAAAGTACTTTCGCAAGGTAAAAACAGCTTTGGCCACCGCTGATTCACTCATCACTGCCGTTTGCGATCCCGCGCAAGCAAGCTGCCCTTTGCTCATGACTTGGTTTGGGTGAGCTGCCAACTGTTCAAGTACTTGGCATTCGGTGCGTGTTAGATGAAATGAGCTTTGAGTTTCACTATTGAATAACTGACTATTAGCAATATCAAATTCAAAGATTTTTAACCGCATATCAATAGCGTCCATATAAAATCGTTGAACTATTTTACTGGAATTAACACAACACAAACATCCAGCCAATCACAATTTGGTAATGCTCGATATTATTTATCACCAAACATGCAATAGATCTAATGTTATAGTCATAATGTAGACCATATCAATGATTTTATTAGCTCTAGCTCTTATTGTGTATGACGCTAAACCGAAATAAAGCCCACTTCGGTATCACTGCTGACTCATCCCGTCAAAAATAGTTCATTTACTCTATGCCCCACGCAATAAAATAAATGGCTAATATTTAATTTAATAAGTGATTCAACCATTCATTAGATCTAGATCAATAAACGCTAGTAATAATAAGGTGGATAAAAAGTGGTAATCAGCATTATAACTGTTACAAGAACCACGCCTCAGCATTACCCTCCAATATGATATCAAAAAGCAGTGAATAACATCGAAAGATAACCCAAAGGATACCGCTAAGGTTTGCGTGAAAATTACTTTGAAGTAGCTCTCATCAGCATTTTTCAGCCCTGTCATTCTTATCTCAAGCCACTGCAGCATTGAATTGCACTTCAATAAGGGCAACTTTTCAACTGTATGCAGCTAATTCAAAACACTCAGCATAAGTATTGAGTGACATACAAAAAAATGGGACGTGATTAAGATGAAAACACTAAATAGAAGACAAGCGATACACCGTATTATTGGCATTTCCTCAGTAGCCGCAGGTAGTGCTTTAGTGGCTAACCCAGTTCTAGCGGCAGTCACCGGCAGTACTGGTGAGTGGAGACTAGCAGTAGATGAAAGACTCGCTTACGCCAAGCTAGACCCTATGACCGTAGCTAAACTTGCCTATGAAACGGGCAACGGCTGTATGTTCCAAGTGTTTGACAGCATCATCAAAAGTTTAGCGTTATCAGGTTCACCAGATGCAGAGAAATTTGCCTTAGTGCCTACTGCATTGGCCAAATACGGTTATGCTGGCATGTTAGGTGAAGGGACAGTTTGCGGTAATATTAACGCGACTGGCATGCTTGCTAACTTGCTATCAATTAACGGAGAGTCTGCTAACTCCCTTTTAAGCCCAACAATGCGCTATTACGAAAGCCAAGCCTTACCGCTGCAAACGGCTGAGTTCATTACGGGCATTGGCGCAGATATGACCGAAACATTAGATCAGGTCGGCACTCCTACCTCTGCAAACAGCATCTTATGCCACTCCTCTATCAGCCTTTGGGCGAGAGAAAATGGCAAGTCGTTTAGCCAAAAAGGCATGCGTTGTAAGCAGCTATCCGCCTCTGTCGTTTATGAATTAGTGGTCATGCTTAATAAAGCATTTGATGGTGAAACAGTAAATGACCATCCGATTTCTGACACTGTTGCCGGATGCCAATCTTGCCACACTTCAGAGTCCACATTTGCACCAAGCGTGCAGACTAATATGTCATGTGATACCTGCCACACTGGCCACTAAATGCAGGGAGAAATACTATGAAACATTCTAAATTATACTGCGCGTTCGGCCTAGGTTCGTTACTACTATTCGGTTGTGGCAGTGATGATAACAAAACGGTAGAGCCGCCTATTGAGCCACCAGTGCCACCCGTCACTACTATTGGCATAAATGAAACTGATACTTTGAGTGTTAGTTTGAAAGCAGTTGACGGTGCAAGTGGCAACGTTGCGTTAACCCTCACCGGCGATGATGACAAACTAGTGACAGATGCTAGCGGGTTTAACTTAATCATCATGGGCTATCCAAAAGAAGGCGATTCTTCCGTTAAATATAAGCTTGCTTGGCATCAGGCCAACAATTCAAATTGTATTGAAGATGAAGAGTGCACTCTGGCTGTCACTGAAGCTGAACCTGGGGTCTACAACTTAGAGTTAGATGCAATTGAATGGAAAGATGCCATCGACAACTATCGCGTCGCAGTAGAAGTTAAAGGTGAAAAAGCTCACCTAGAGTTAGCGTTCCTAGATTGATACCTCACCCAAATAATAGTTAGGTAATCAATACTCGACCACCACGCAATGACAATTCATTGCGTGTTTTTTTTTATTGAAAATGTAAATTACGTTCCACAGTAAGTGGTGAACTTGCCGAAACTTGCGGGCGCAGAAAGGCTGAACTCCTCTTTGCCTGCTTGCATCGTATAAGGATTAGCAAGCACCGAGATTAATGCCTCAAATGGCTGATAATCACTACGCTCTTCAGCGGCCTCAATCGCAGCTTCAACCAGATGGTTTCGCGGGATGTAAACAGGGTTAACCGCATTCATCATAGTGACACGTTCTGCTGTGGCTAGCGGCTCTTTTCTCAGCCTTTCATGCCACTGCACTTTCCACTGAATGAATAGACTCGGGTCAGAAAACAGCATTTCAGCATCACTGCTATCGGAGGTTAAATCTACCGCGAGTTGACGAAATAGCTGAGTGTAATCTACTGCTTGAGCTTGCATTGACTCAAGCAACTGCTCGCAAAGTGCATAATCACCCTCAACCTCAGTTGTCATGCCCAGTTTTGCGCGCATTCCTAGCAGCCAATGAGACTTAAATACATCCCAAAATCCTTTTATCACATCGGTTGCTTGCGTTATCGCATCATCAGAATCTTCATTGATAAAAGGCAGTAGTGTTTCGGCTAATCGCGCTAGATCCCACTGCGCCATTGCGGGTTGATTGCTATAGGCATAACGACCATCTTGATCGATAGAGCTAAACAAGGCATTGGCGTCATAGTTGTCCATAAACGCGCAAGGGCCGTAGTCGATAGTCTCGCCACTGATGGTCATGTTGTCAGTATTCATCACGCCATGCACAAAACCGGCTAACATCCATTTGGCGACTAATTCGGCTTGCTTATCTCGTACTGCACAGATGAGATCTAAGTAAGGTTGTTGGCTTTGCTTTAGCTCAGGGTAATGACGTGCAATCGCATAGTCGGCCAGCTGTTTGAGTTTGTCTTCTTCACCCTGAGCGGCAAAATATTGAAAAGTTCCCACCCGTAAATGGCTTGTGGCCACTCGGGTTAATACCGCGCCCGGCAAATATCGCGTTCTGTAGATGGGCTCGCCAGTGGTGACGACAGCCAACGCACGCGTAGTGGCAATGCCAAGGGCATGCATCGCTTCGCACAGTATATATTCACGTAAAATAGCGCCGAGAACCGCTTTACCATCACCACCGCGAGAAAACTGCGTACGACCAGACCCCTTAAGTTGAATATCGAGGCGTTGACCTGACTCATCCAGCACCTCTCCTAATAGTAAGGCACGACCATCACCAAGTTGTGGGCTAAATCCGCCGAACTGATGGCCGGCATAAACTTGGGCTAATGGCGCAGAACCAAGAGGCGCTTCACTTCCAGAAAAGACATCGGCCAGCTGCTCAGTATTACTATTACTGATACCTAGCTGCTCAGCTAATGCCTGGTTGAACTTTACCAGCACCGGCGTTGGCGCTTTATCTCCCTTAGCGGAGACGTAAAACCCTTTGAGTTCATTTGCGTAGCTGTTGTCGAAACTTACGCCTAAGTCAATCTCAGTGCTGCTCATCGAATATCCATCTGGTTGCGAAAAATAACAAATTCCTATTGTGCTTACTTTACCTTAGTCGACTATAGAACGATAATCCTGCTGCGCCTTGATGCGTCAATGCTAATGCAGCTTCATTCTCGGACGCACTACTCGCATCAGTTTTTCAGCTAGCCACAGTGCTATCGTTTTGAAGGTGCCATGAATTGCTTGTTGATGCATTCGGTACAGCGATATATAGACAAAACGGGCAATTTTGCCTTCAACAAACATGCTACTTTTGGTCAAATTACCCATCAAGCTACCCACAGTGCTGTAACGAGATAGATTAACCAGCGAGCCATGGTCCACATAAACATAATCGACCAACGGTTCAGCATTCATCTCTTTAATAATATTCTTCTCGGCGCACTGCGCCATTTGATGAGCAGACTGAGCTCTTGGTGGCACAAAGCTACCATCGGCTTGCTCAAACGCACAGCAATCACCAATGACATAAATATCATTGTTAACGGTACTTTTAAGATTAGCTTGAACCTTGATTTGATTGGCTCGATTGAGCTCAAAAAACTGCAGTTCTTTAATAAAGTCTGCCGCTTTTACCCCAGCAGCCCATAACATTAAGTTCGCTGCGATAAGCTGACCTTCTGAGGTCACAAAACCTGCTGCTGTCGCTTCACTAATTCGGGTATTTTCCATCACCGACACACCTAGCTGGCTCAGCTCGTGTCGAGCCGATGATGCGATACGCTCAGTTAATGCAGGTAAGATCCGTGGACCGGCCTCTATTAGATGAATATTGAGTTTGTCTGCTGTCATCTTACTTAAGCCATACACTTTTAATAGATCGGTCACATGGTAAAGCTCGGCTGACAACTCCACGCCAGTGGCACCGCCGCCCACTATGGCGATATTGAGTTCATTGATAGAGTCCGATTGATGCACCCGAGTGAAACTATCAAGCAATGCATTATGAAAACGATTTGCCTGCTGGTGTGAATCGAGAAAAAAGCAGTTTTCCTGAACGCCTGGCGTATTAAAGTCATTACTGACACTGCCAATAGCAATCACCAATTTGTCGTACTGTATTTGACGTTCGGGAAGCAACACCTTACCCATATCATCGGTTATTGGCGCGACTGATATCGACTTCTCGTCACTGTTAAGCCCACAAAAAGTCCCTAGCTGAAATTGGTAGCCCTGCTTTGCCGCGTGGGCTGAATAGACAACGCCGTCAAGATCCGAATCCAACGAGCCCGTTGCGACTTCGTGCAGTAGCGGTTTCCAAATATGAGTGCGGTTTCTATCAACAAGTATGATGTGTGCTAAGTTTTTTTTACCTAACTTACGACCTAACTGAGTTGCAAGCTCTAGTCCACCCGCTCCTCCACCGACAATCACAATTTTTGGACATGATAACATCACAACTTCCCCTTAGCGCTTGATTGAATTTACCGTTACTGTAAATAAGCATTTAATTCAAAAGCGCTTATTTAGCGTCTTCTATAGTGACTGAAACAAAAAATAAAGTCATGGTGATTACAATCAGACTTAACAGTAAAGGCAGTTAATTAAGCTGTAATTATTGTATTTAATAGTGAATGCAACCATTAAAAACCATAACATTAAGAGTTACCCCCTGGCACAAGGTTCCCATTTAGCCTAAGAAGCATCATTAGATGAAAATAAGCCGAGGCTGCGCTAGCAACACAAATACTGCGGAATCGGATTTGATTAATTAATAGGTTTTACCCCTGCAATCTCTATTAGAGTCTTTTATAGAACGATATAAATAATTTAGCTCATAAAGATAGCTAAGTTGACTCTAATCCAAGTGATTGGTATTTTAGCACTGTAACAAACTAGCAACCTTATTTAACTATGATTTTGGTCATGGATTGAAGCTCAAATTAATGGACTAAAAAATGAAAAAAGTACTCCTATGCGCAGCACTATTAAGCCTTTGTGCATGTAAAAGCACTGACATACGCAATATCACAAGCTCGGTTTCAGATATAGCCAGTATAGGCTCATCAACGACAACGACCACTAACTCACCGAGTACTGATTACACTCATAATAAGCCACAATATTCCAATGAATCTGAGAATATTAACGCTCATCGCACAGGGAAAACCAATAGAGACTACGGTGTTATCCGTTCGATTTCTTCAGAAAAAAACCCTAAAGGCATGACTATGGTGCGTTTTGTTGCCTTTCATCTCGATAGCGGTGCGGCATTAGAGAGTAACCAATATTTATATTCAATGGATGAAAACGGTTGGATGAACAAGAAATCAATCCTTACGCTTGATACCAGAACAAAAATGCTAAATAGCGGTCAATATTACCTGAAAGCACACGCTCAAAGTGGCGATTTCTACACCACTGGTATGCTGCAACTGGCTTCTGGTGTCACCAACGTCATCACCATTGATCTTGAGTGATTCATTAGTATAAAAGTCAATAATGAAAGGCCTGTTAACAGTGGTCTTTCATCTGTTACATCAGCGTTAATTTGGGCGGATTCAGCCAATGCCCCCTCAACGTTAACCAATTCAACGAGGGGATCCGTCTTTAGCTTTTCCGCCACACATGCGCTAACGCTGTCAACATCGGTGCCTTTAGCTACCGCTTCAATACCTTGACTACGGATCTGCTCGACAATTTGTTGTAATAGCAATTGCTCATCTTTGGCTAGCCATGCTTACTCCAATTTCTGCTTCTCATCACCACCGAAATAACCGCAACCACTTAGCCCAAATAACATAACCGTAGGGACTACAACATATTGTTCCTCCAGCAAACTACTAGCGAGTGAGCTAAGCCAATAGTATATCCAGAGACTTCCTTCTAAACTTTTAAATATATTTAATCTTCCTGCAAATTAACAACTAATTCCTATTTTTAGCCATTTATATCAGAAGGATAACAAACTACCAAGCTTGATCCAAAGCTATAATATTTAGATAAAAATTCTTTTTCCCCTTCCCCAATACTCGTAAAAAAACCAACAGCACTTTGACATTGCATACATTATATTGTAAAAATAACTCCAAGTTTAACATTCTCGCAACAGAGCATTGCCGAGTAATTGAGTTTATTTAAGTAGAAATAAATAGAGGAAGGAGTGATGGCGGTCGCAGCCTAGCTTCAATACCCCCTCCCCCATTGAGGCTACACAATATGATAAAAAAGATTAAAAATAGTTTACCCTGTGTCATTTCACGCAAATCAGTTCTAACAATCGCAATTCTAGCTTCGTTAAATGTAGGAGCTGTACAAGCCGCTGAAATGTGTGGTGAAAAAACCTTAGATAGGCAAGGAGAAGTTTCCGCTAACCAAGACCATTGCATTACTGATTACGGTCACTATCTTTATATCAATGTCCCCTATGAAAACAGTGATGTCACAATTACCACTTCCGGTGGAAGTTATA
Source organism: Shewanella sp. GutDb-MelDb (assembly GCF_002836075.1). Taxonomy (NCBI): domain Bacteria; kingdom Pseudomonadati; phylum Pseudomonadota; class Gammaproteobacteria; order Alteromonadales; family Shewanellaceae; genus Shewanella; species Shewanella sp. GutDb-MelDb. The sequence continues at coordinate 39,154 of NZ_PJBM01000127.1, forward strand.
CCGGCACCGACGCAGATATCATCTTATATGACGGTGATGACTGGAGTGGAAATCAACAGCTTGTCAGTAATACAGCAGGTACTAACGATGAGAGTATTTCATTTATTTCTCGAGCAGGTAAACGTTACTTCAAAATCAATGGCAATATCCAAGAAACCAACTTAAGAGTCAATATTACTGGCGGGGACATACCACCACCTATGGGCGATTACATTGTTTTCGATACCAATATCAATGTCACGGTCCCTGCTCCCGCTATTTCTTCAAAGTCTGAGTACGGCGCTACTATTGCGACTATTCTCGCTGCAAGTTACAGCGACTTTGAATCCATTGCGGCTGCAAGCCAGGACCCCATCGCTGACGTTTCCGACGCACTGCATTACCTTGCTAGCACCGATGATTTAGATGACCCAGATTTAAACCAACTATTGTATTTTCTTGCCTCTTATAAATATTACGCCGCAGCGATGACGGAGCCTGAAGCACTAAACCTCAGTATTGCACTACAGGCAGTGACTCAAATGACCGGTTTTATCGGCGATGCTGGCGGAGTGATTCAAGAAGGTTACGCAGGTGCACTTAATAATTTTGAGCGTGGCGCCGGCGCCGCGTACTTTAAAGATTTATTGCCGCACCTATTAGCGACTATTCAATACTATTCAGAGCAAACAGATCCATTTGCAGGTAACAATGCCGGCGACGCGACCATGGCGTTACTTAAAGCCGTGGGTTCAGCCGCGTATTATGGAGACTCCGCGACTAAAGCGGCTTATAACGCTAATATGTTGGATGTCTTATCTGTGATGCGCTCGTTTGCCTATCTAGGCGAAACGTCACTTGATATGCGCTGGTCTACTGAAGCTGATAAAAAATGGATTATCCCCCATAGCTTTATCGCGCTAGGTAAAATTTCATCTATTGCTACCGACGAAGCTAAAGCACGCTTTGATAGCACTATTATTGAAGCCCGCGATAAGTTAGTTAATGACATATCAATTGAAACCACTGAAACCATTGTGACAAAGAATTACTTGGAGTCTGCGGGGCGACAGTGTGAGGCGAGTGATCCGCTTTATGGTCACTGTATTGTACCGCCAAAAGAGGAAGACATTTTAACCGTTCGCCATGAGTGTACCGATAAGCTCATCATTCGTGCTCAAAGCAGTATTTCGCAAGCGACACTCGACCAATCTTGTGCTGATTTATCACTGCAAGAAACCGAGTTCCACGCTTTTTTCAACACCAATTCTATTCCTGTTCAAGGCGATGTTAACGACGTTCTTGAGGTGGTCTCATTTGCTTCGCCTGAAGATTATGAAAAATACGCACCAGAGTTCTTTGGGATAAGCACTGATAATGGGGGGATGTACCTTGAAGGTTCTCCAGAAGTTGTTGGTAATCAACCACGATTTATTGCAATGCAGTGCCCTGACGCTTGGGTGGGTAACTCTTGTCAATATGAAGATCAAATTTACAACTTAAGACACGAATTCGTTCACTATTTAGATGGTCGCTATATCAAGAAAGGTTCATACGGTTCATTCGATTACAACGTCTCTTGGTCAGAGGGGATGGCTGAGTACATGGCCAATGGTAACGATCATACAAGAACCAATAATACGCTGGAAGGTAAAACCATTCCGCCGTTATACAATTTGTTATTTATGGCTTATGGATATGATGAACTTTATCCATGGAGCTATTATGCGATGCGTTATCTGTCAGAAGAACATAACGATGAAATCGTCAAGATAACTCAAGCACTGCAAGTGGGTGATAAAGATGCCTACACAGAGGTACTAAAAGGTGTTGCGGCACGCACAGAAGCAGGATTTGAAGCTTTTGTATTGGCGAATGCCGATGTAATAGCACCACCAGCAGCAACCATTCCTGATACCAATGTTATTGGTGAATGCACGCTAACTCAGCAATACGCTCGCCATATTGATGCAGCAAAAATTGACTTCACCATTACCAATACCACCGATGTCCCAGTATCACTATTTTGGATAGACAATAACAAGGGAACTGCCAATTTTGCTAAGAACTACAAAACACTAAATCTGGGTGATAGCTATACATCAACGAATTGGAGTCAGGGCGATCGATTGATGTTAAGCGATAATGCCATGAACTGCCTCGGTGTTAGCGTCATGACCGACGACAGTAATAGCTTTACTATCGATGAAGAGCTTGTCAAAGATGTAGTACCTGAAGTATTGCCAGCACAAGACATGCTGGGTAGCTGTGAACTTGTAAGACCTCACCTAATAAAAGATGAGTCCCATGAGTTTACCATTACCAACACAACTGACTACCCAGTACGTTTATTCCGTATTGATAATCTAACAGGCAAGCCTAAATACGCAAGTGCTGCCACTGGTTTCGATTTTGGCTACGGTACCTTGAATAAAGGCGAAAGCTATAGCGCTGACATCTGGTATGGAGACCGTCGTTTTGTGGTTACCGATGCACGCCTCAACTGCTTAAGCGTTGGTGTACTAAACAATCCAACGGCTAACTTTACGATTGATGAGTCAACCATTGCCAATGCTGCACAGCCTGAGATTATTCCAGAAGCTAATACCATTGGAAGCTGCGATCTTAAGGGTAAACATCTAACCGGCCCATTTGAAGCTGATTTTTCTTTTACCAACAACAGTAACACCGCTGTACGAGTTCACCGTGTCGACAATGAAACGGGAGAGCTAAGTGAAAGCTTTGGCTTTACTACTCTAGAGAATGGTGAAACCTACGATAGTGCAACAACCTGGAAGTGGTTTGGTCATCGCCGCGCAGCAATTACCGACGTAAACAACCAGTGTTTAGGTGTCGCGGTGATGTCACAAGAAAATGATATCAACGATTATCTAATCACCGACGAGTTAGTTAATAGTGGCGATACCTCACCCATTGATTCAGACGGCGATGGTGTTATCGATAGCGAAGATGCATTTCCAAATGATGCCACTGAAACCCTAGACAGTGATGGCGATGGTGTGGGTGACAATAGCGATGCCTTCCCATTTAATAGTACCGAATCAATGGATAGTGACGGTGATGGAGTCGGTAATAATGGCGATGCATTCCCATTTGATGCAACTGAAACGGTTGATACTGATGGCGACGGCATTGGCGACAATAGCGATGCTTACCCAACAGACCCCGACAATAGCGTGATCATCAGCTGCGGCGCAGCAACCATCAGTTCTGGCAAGTTAACCTTAGAAAAAGAAGAGTGTATTAGCGGTGGAAAAGGCAGCTACTATGTGTGGGTTGACGCAGACAACACCGACCTATACATCTCGACTCAAGGGGGCGATGGAGATGCGAATATCTATTTCAATGCCGATACTTGGGCGTCTTCGACCAATGCACAATCTAAGTCAGAAGCAAGTGGCAATCGCGAGCAATTGCATGTCGTTGCAAATCGGGGCTGGCGCTACATTAGCATCAATTCGAGCACGAGCTACAATGGCGTGTCGATGACCGTGAGTTTAACCGACGGCTCAACGGTTGAGCCAGTTGAACCCGGAGTTCCATCAGCATTGAGCAATATGTGTGATAGCACATTGCCTCAAGATTACGGCAGCATTAGCAATGGTGTGCCCATCTGTGTAAAGAATGGTCGTTCGTCTTTCTATATCAATGTGCCTGCTGGCACCCAAAGCTTAACCGCTGAAACGGGTCATGGCAGCGGTGAATTAGCACTTTATACCGGTGAGAGTTGGCCTAACGCAGACGACAATACTGGTATCTCGACAAACCTTGGTACTCAGGAAAAAGTGACCGTACAGCAGCCAAACTCAGGTTGGTACTACATCACAGTTCAAAGTACACCTAGCAGTGAGGACGTCACCTTAAAAGTGACACTTAAGTAAGTGTGTTAGTCGTAAGCTAAACCAGCACTAACACTGGCATAGAACTAAAAAAGGCAAACCATCAGGTTTGCCTTTTTCCTGTTATATCAAACAGACTAAATCAACCGGCATTTTGGCAACACCAAGCGCACATGGCTTGAGCTCAGCCGCAAATGCCATTGGCAAAGTAAAACAGTGAACTCTTTCGCCTCTTTGAACGTAATGGAAAGTAATCAAAGGGAGCATTCTGCTATGGGTACATCTAATAAAGTTGCCACTATTGCGGCAATTGAAAGCACGAACAATCTGGATATAGTGGACAACAATATCACTCAGCAACGACAGCCATACTTACCTAAAATTATTGGCGTAGCTGATTCAACCCACTATTTGGTAGGCGCTAGCGATGCTAACAACAACTTTATCGAGCTCACTGAAGAGAGCTGCATTGTTTGTGTAAGTTCTTTAGCACAAGCAAAACAGCTACTGCGCAATCATCACTACCGGGTCGCGCAACTCGAATACCAGACGGCATACGATGAGATGTGTGGACTGTCGAGCTGTGGTAATTATCATGAAACGATTAAGCTCTAAACTCTAAACTCTAAATTCTAAGGATTTAGCTACAGATCATGTTGCTGAATATACTGCTTGGGTGACTTACCTAAGGTCTTCTTGAAAAAGGTGATAAAAGCGCTCGCCGATTCATAACCGAGTTCTTCTGCAATGCGCTGTACCGAGGTACCACTGGCTAGCTTTTGCAACGCTAAAACAATATGCAACTGACCGCGCCAACGGCCAAAAGTAAGCCCCACTTCGTGCTTAACCAATCGCGTTAGTGTTCGCTCACTCATGGCATAATCCTTGGCCCACGTGGCTATCGACCGTCTATCATCTGGCGTTAACAGCAATTGCGAAGCTATCGCCTTTAAACGCGGCTCCACTGGTGTCGGGAAATCATAATGCTGTGTCGGCATCTGTTTGAGCAGGTCAATTAACACTTCTACTAACCTCGCGGTGGCAGTATTAGGCAGATAATTTTGCTCTAAGCTGGTCAAATGTACTGTTAGCTCTCTTATCAGTGGAGAGATTGATAAGGTACAACTTTTTTCAGGCATACCTTGAACGTCAGGATCAATAAACAGCATACATACATTGGCGTTACTAGAGATCAAATTACCATGTAACTCCTGGCTTGGGATCCATACCGCACAGTTAGGCGGCACCATCCAAATCGCATCCGCAATCTTACACTTAATGTAACCACTTAACGCCATCACCAACTGGCACTTATGGTGCTGGTGCTGCGGGGTTTCTGCGTCGCGTTCCCCGCCCGTCATTTTCAAAGCCACCACTTTCTGTGGGAAAGCATCAGAATCAAATACCGGGAAAGAATGAATGTTCAACAAAATACTTGACCGTTTTAAGCAATAAAAAGTCACTATAGCTCAATTCAGTAAGCATAATGAAGCGTAAGCTGCGCACTTTACTGTAAAGCAGTTATCTTTTTTGCTCGAGGACACACAATGGCAAAGCTCAAATCTCCTTTTCTGGCCAGCAGCGCCTTTTTAATGCTGGGTGTTTTACTGATCTCAGTGAGTTTACGCAGCCCCATTACAGGAATAGGCCCTTTACTCGACGCCATTCGCGCTGAGCTCAATCTATCCGCCACTCAAGCAGGTATGCTCACGACCTTACCACTGCTTGCATTTGCCTTTTTCTCCCCTATAGCGGCAAGACTTGGGCGCAAACGCGGGCTTGAACAAGCACTGATGTTATCGCTGTTATTAATCACGTTAGGCCTGGTTATCCGCTCATTGGGCAATACATTAGGCCTCTTTAGTGGCACGGTAATCATAGGTGCCGGCATTGCCATTGCCAATGTGCTGTTACCAAGCTTGATGAAACGAGATTTCCCTAATAAAATTGCCACCATGACTTCAATCTACGTATTGATGATGGGGGCAGGTTCGGCCCTCAGTGCTGGTTCGGCAATACCACTGGCTGAGTTCGCAGATTCACTCTCTATTAGTTTTATCCCCAATTGGGCCTTTTCGTTAGTCAGTCTAGTTTTGTTTCCCATCATTGCGATGTTGGTATGGCTGCCGCAATTGCGTAACCATACAGCTCCAACAAAAGATGCAATGGAACTTGATAGCCATAGTTACCTTTGGCGTAATGCTGACGCTTGGCACATCACCCTATTTTTAGCCATGAACTCATTTTTGATGTACATCTTCATCAGCTGGTTACCAACAATCTTGGTCGAACAGGGCTACAGCCACCATGAAGCGGGCGTTATTCATGGCACGTTACAGCTGTTCACCGCAGTGCCCGCCGTACTACTTATCCCGTTAATGGCTAAAATCGACGATAAGCGACTCTTGAGTTTCGGCTTAACCCTCATGGCGTTTATTGGGATCTTAGGCTTGATCCTTGCGCCCGCCCACGCAATGATTTGGGGAATGATGTTTGGTTTTGGCGCTGGCGGTGGTTTCATTGTCGCATTAGCGCTGATCAGTTTGCGTACCTCTAGCGCTCATCAAGCGGCTACATTGTCAGGAATGGCACAGTTTCTGGGTTATCTTTTTGCAGCAACGGGTCCCATTATAATGGGTGCTATTCATGAGGACACTGGCAGTTGGCAGCAACCATTAATCGTCTGTGCAGCCGTGGCGCTTGTTTGGAGTACATTCTCCGTTCTCGCCTCTAAGAGCAAGCTGATCACCTCAGCAACATTGCCTTTAGCACCGCGAGTCATGAGTAAATAATCAGCCTATATAACGCTAAATATATATCGTTTATATAAAGCTTATCTCGATTTGATAACGCCGCTCCTTTAAATCAATACACTGCAGAGACTGAAGCTAAGCACACTCGTGTTTAGCGCTTTCTTTCTTAAAGGTAACGACTGATGAATTTTTCTCCCGCTCATATACTGTGCACAAGTTTAGTATTACTACTGAGCGCATGCGCTAGCAATGCCCCAATTTCGCCAGATTATTCCACTGCAGATTTACCGACTAACCGCCAGTTTCATGAAGTTAATTATGGAAATAGTAATAAAGGGGTGCAGTGGGTCTCTAACAAAATAGAGCCTCATTACTACCACTCACTTATAGTGTCCCGAGTTGAGCTAACACCTGATACCCATTATGACGCGCAGATCCCGCTGTCGGTACTCAATGATTTAGCGATTAACGTCACCAGTAAACTAGGTGATTACATATCGCCATCGATTGATGTGGTCGATAAAGCCGGTGAACATGTCGCAGTGTTATCAATCAGAGTGAGTCGTGCCACAGTGGTCAATGCCGATCTAAAACTCAGACAACTAATGCCAGTTGGCGCTGCACTTACCTTGTTAAAAGGCGTTACAGGAAATGAGAGTAAAACAGCTAAAATCATCATTGAAGCCAAGATTAAAGACAGTGTTTCAAAAGAGCTATTAGCGGAGCGGATCTCAATCATCGAAGCCACTGGGGCGATAAAAGGTGACTATGCTGAGCTTAATTACAATCAAATCCAATACAATGTCGCCAGACTAGAAGGTGAAATCCGTACTTTTATTCAGTCTGCGGCCTATGAAGCACGCCAAGCGCCTGCCCATTAACGATGGTAAATGGTTGTTGCTAAAAATAAATGAACAGTGAGAGTCAGAGTTACCATCATTTGGGCCCATTTGGGTCTGATCACTGCCATTCTCTGGGTCATTGAGCGTTATCCAAGCTAAAATCGCGCCTTAGGATTTAACACTGGATCACCTTCACAATCTTATGGCACTATTTCCAAGCTTTAATGACGTGCACTGCTGGCTTGTTGAAGATACATTTTGATTCGTATCACTGACGTTGAGACTTAATTCTCTCAATACCATTTAGTGGGAGTAGCTTCGGAGATATTGGCCATGTAACCTTGGCGCTTGCCTAGTACGCTTTTTGATCGGAAGCGCTTTCAAGACATATAAAACAATGAGAAGCTTGGCTAGAGTGAGTGTAATAATTAATTGATGAACGCTATGAATATCGATTCAAAATCTATCCAAGTTGATAACTGTCTAAAGGTGCTCTCCACCGCGTTAAACACATTGGGCCTCGATCAAAGCGCTATTGATGAAACGTTACTTCAATGTCAGTGTTTTAATGCCAGTAGTGGCCAGATTTTATTACGCCAAGGTCAACCACAGAATAACGCCTACTTTATCGTTTCTGGGATCCTTAAAGCTTGTCATTATAGTGGGAGTGGCGCTGACTTATCTAAGGAGTTCTATTTTACGCATGAGCTTTGCTTCCTTTACGCCTGTTGGTTAACCGGACATGTAGCTGAATATCAAATAGAAGTAGTAGAAACCGCACAACTACTGCAAATACCTTTAAGTTTGCTGTCTCAACCACAATGGCAAACCGGTAAAATAGCATTACTTAGCCAGCAACTAATTTATAAAGAACAAAAAGAAGCTTTCTTGTTACTTAATACCCCTGAGCAGCGTTATCAATTCTTAATCGAACATCGGCCTATTTGGGTTAAAAAACTCAATAATATTCAGTTAGCCAGCTACATTGGTATCAGTCCTGTGAGTTTATCTCGGTTAAAGTCACGACTTTTCGAGCAAAGCTAAGTTTAATCCCCCTAATGAACTTAGGTTAATTACTGTCGCTGCGATTCAATATAGTCTTAAAAAAATGAAAGGCTTACAACCCGTAAGCCTTATAATATTAAGGCTGCAGTATGTCTGCTTTTATGCTGTCACAATGCTTAATTGCTATCGCAATTGTGTTCGATATTCTTTCATTTCAATTTAAACAAAAACAAAAAATAGTGGCCTGTTTATCTGTTTCCGGCGTACTCATAACCAGCCATTTTGCACTACTTGAACAATGGACGGCCACAGCGTTAATGTTACTCGCAACCATCAGATATTTCGTCACTATTTTTAGCCACTCAAAACGCTTAATGTATATTTTTCTATCTTTAAACACACTCGTAATGATGCTAACTTTTTCCGGAATGTTGAGCTTACTGAGCTTTGCCGGCAGCTCAATTCAAACCATGGCAGCTTTTTGTCAAAGCGATCAACGTCTGCGGCAACTTATGCTCATAGGTACCAGTATATGGCTTATCAATAATATGCTCGTTGGTTCACCCGCTGCAGTGTTAATGGAGTTGCTCTTTATTGGGAGTAATCTTATTGCTTACCATCGCTATTATGGTTTGATTGTTAAAAATAAAAAAAGATTGAGCAAAGTTCGTGATAAAACATAAAAAAGCCAGTAGTGATTAACTACTGGCTTTCAATTAATTCGCAATGTCCATTTAGGACATTGCTATCTTAAGTTACTACTAAATCTTATAGTTAGCACCTAGGAAGAAAGCACGACCGGTAGTGTCATACAAACCAGCACCATCATAAACATATGGGTTACGTGGTGGCGCTAAGTCGAACGCATTCTTCACACCAAAGCGTACAGACAATGAATCAGTGAAAGCATACGAACCAGTAAAGTCCCAAACTGTAGACGATGGAATATCGTTATAGTTGTTGTTCTCTGGCTGCCAATCATTACTAGCAACTGATGAATGACGATAGTTTGCTCTTGCTTCTAGATTAAGTACATCTAAGTTCCAACCAAGGCTAAACATCGCTTTCCAGCGAGGGTCGGTATACTCACCAACATCAACCTGTAAATCTTCAGCAAAACCAGTCGGGTTAGTTTGCCACTCTTCTAGATACGTTGCGATAACGTGAACTTTAAAGTCACCAAAGCTGTCAGTTGGGATATCGTACTGACTTTCAATATCAACACCTTTAACATCAAACGAAGCTGAGTTTACAGGGCTCTGGACGAAATCAACGATATCGCCAGTCGAACCATCACGGGTAAATCGGCTGCAATAAACATTATCTAACGACTCAGAGTCGTAGCAATAACGAACTGCCACATCTACGTCGATATATTCAATTGCATCTGAAATTTCAAAAGCCCAGTAATCAACTGTGATAGAGAAACCTTCAAGATAGCTAGGCGTATAAACAGCACCGACTGTGTAATCGTTTGAAGTTTCGGCTTTTAGATCAGCGTTACCTGCATTACTACCAGGGGTATTACTCTGGTAAAACGAATCACTTGGATTCCAACCTTCTGGTAAGCCACTAGCCTGACAGTTTGCTTTACGATTGTCATTTGGACCTAACTCGACGTTGATTTTGTCACAAACGTCAGTAAAGCTTTCAAATGTCTGTCCAGCAGGACTAAATAGCTCACCAATGTTTGGTGCGCGCACAGATTTTGACTTTGTTGCACGAATACGAAGATCTTCAATTGGTGCCCAGTTTAAACCGACTTTCCAAGCATCGTCATTACCCGCTGTGCTGTAATCCATCCAGCGATAAGCAAGGTCAATTCCTAAGTCATGTGCAAGGAACATATCAGACAATAGTGGAATACTAAATTCAGCTGCAAACTCGGTTACATCATATTCACCCTTCATAGGGTTAGCATTGTTACCAAAAATAGTACCATCGACTAACGCTTGATCTGGGTTTGTTTCTGACTCTTCCTTACGGTAATCAGCACTGAACGCAGCACTAACATAACCCGCGGGTAAATCAAATAACGCACCACTAACCACTAAACCAGCAGTTGTTTGGGTTGTTTTAGCAGTTTGGCCTGCGCTAGTACTAACCCAGTCGATAGCTGCTTGGCTTGCTTGGTTTTCACCAAAAAGATTTAAAGGAACACAGCCTGCCGCTTGTGCATCGGTATCGCGACAAACGATACTGCCATCAGCTGCAAGGACTGAATCTTTAGCTTGGTTATAACGGGCATCCCAAATCTCACCACCCCATACAGTGGTTTCATCTAGCTGACCACGTTGAGCATGAAAAGAGTAATCCCAATCATCGCTGATAACACCTTCGATACCGATTAGGAATCGCATTGTTTCGCGATCTTGGTTATAAGTACGGTTACCAAACTCTCTATCCATACGATAAAGGTTAAAGCCAGTCATTCCTGTGTCAGTCATTAGCTGACGCGTATCATCAGGAAGGAAAGCATTATCTGCTGCGATAGGGTTGTTAGTATGGAATACTGGTGAACTTTCACCGTTAGATTGATAATCAACATAAGTAATCTCAGTGAAGATCTTATGATCGTCATTGATTTCATAATCAGTATTTAACGTAAACACCATGCGCTCTAGCGGTGTACGTACTAAACCGTAGTTTACAGGATCATAACCTTCACAGCTTGGGCCACAGTAATTACCATTGTTACCCGGACCTTCAATTAGACCTTCGCCGTAATCAAATACCTTCATATTGCCATTTTTATCGAAGGTGTATTGACCACCGTCATCAGCAAAGAAAGTACCCGCTTCATTAATCCAAGATAGCGGCTTACGCCCCTCATAAGCAATACGTGCTGGAGCACCATCAGATGTGTCTGGATTATAAATACTATTAACTGGGTTATCTAAGAAATCTCTATCTGATTTACGTAGCTCTTGTTGCTCTGCATAGGTAAAGTTAAATACCGTAGAAAGCTTATCATCAATGAAGCTGCCGCCCGCTGTAAGAGAGAACTGGCTTTCTTCACCGCCGCTTTGCTCTGGCTGAATATAAGAAGCATCAAGCTCAATGCCTTCTACGTCGGTACGAGTAATAATGTTAATAACACCCGCTATGGCATCAGAACCATATACCGCAGATGCACCACCGGTAATCACTTCGATTCTTGCAACCATTGCTGTTGGAATAGTGTTTAAATCGACAGCTGAGCTACCATTTGAACCTGCAACAAAGCGACGACCGTTAACTAATACTAGAGTACGGTCAGAGCCTAAACCACGTAGGTTTGTTTGGTTCAGCCCGTTTGCAAAAATCGTATTATTTGATGTTTCAGGAGAGATACCAACAGTCGATGACGGAAGTTTATTCAAGATATCGGCAACGTTAGTGATACCCATATCCATCATATCCGCACCAGTAATGATAGTTACTGGAGTTGGAGACAATTGACCAATACGCTTAATTTTTGAACCTGTTACTTCAATTCGTTCTATTTTGTTTTCATCTTGCTCTTCAGCATAAACTGCCGTGCTTGCAAGTAACGCTGCACTCGTAGTTGCAAGTAACGCAACTCGTACTGCATTAGTTAAACTGCTTATTGATGTCATATTCAACATTCCCTTTGTTAGTTATGTACTCAATTTTTTTAATCTTATTGAGTTTTATAATTTTTTAATGTGAAACCTTCAACATTTACAGCCATCAATTTACATGCTCAACACATTTAGTCAACAATAAGTGCGACTTTAATTAAATAAACGTGAGTAAAGTTAAATTTCCAGCAAAGGGGACTCGGAATGCAACAAAAAATCAACATCTAAAGTGAGGCGTATCCAGCAATGGTGTACATTTAGTGAACTCTACTTAACAACCGTAGGGATAGGCTCGCGCTTCATTTAAATGTTATAACGCAAAA
>NZ_PJBM01000089.1:0-457 GCF_002836075.1 Shewanella sp. GutDb-MelDb
AAACGCCCAAATCACAGACGTAAAAAAGCCCATTGCGTTAGCAATGGGCTGTTCACTCTCTTTCGAGACCAAACTTAGAAAGAGTGGCGCCTGAAAATGTTCGATTCGCACCTGGGTTATATCGGCCACAACACTATTATGCCGATGCTATTGCCCTGCATTCCATCGTTCCGGCAATTCAACAACGTAAAAACGCCCAAATCGCAGACGTAAAAAAGCCCGTTGCGTTAGCAATGGGCTACTCACTCTCTTTCGAGACCCATCTTAGAAAGAGTCGGCGCCTGGAAATGTTCGATTCGCACCAGGTTATATCGGCCACAACACTATTATATCTATGCTATTCCCCCTGCATTCCGTCGTTCCGGCAATTCATCAACTTAAAACGCCCAAATCACAGACGTAAAAAAGCCCGTTGCGTTAGCAACGGGCTGTTCACTCTCTTTCGAGACCCATCTTA
>NZ_PJBM01000090.1:0-439 GCF_002836075.1 Shewanella sp. GutDb-MelDb
ACAAAAAAGCCCCGACTAATGTCGAGGCTTAAATGATGGTACCCGAGGCCGGACTTGAACCGGCACGCCTATTAAGCGAGGGATTTTAAATCCCTTGTGTCTACCGATTCCACCACTCGGGCAAACTCGTTGATTTTGATGATACGTGTTATCGGTAGAAACACTGTAGTTAATTGCTTAACCACTCATCAAACTCTTAATCTTTGGAGGCGCGACCCGGAGTCGAACCGAGATAGGCGGATTTGCAATCCGCAGCATAGCCATTCTGCCATCGCGCCGGTGTTAAATTGGAGCGACATATCAGGTTCGAACTGATGACCTATACCTTGGCAAGGTATCGCTCTACCAACTGAGCTAATGTCGCGTTTCAATTTAATCTGTAATCTAGTTCTTGCTTAGTTCGCTTCCCCTTGACTACGGGATGGCATTCTACCGATTT
>NZ_PJBM01000091.1:0-353 GCF_002836075.1 Shewanella sp. GutDb-MelDb
AGTTGATGAATTGCTGGAACGACGGAATGCAGGGGCAATAGCATCGATATAATCGTGTTGTGGCCGATATAGCCCAGGTGCGAATCGAACATTTCCAGGCGCCACTCTTTCTAAGATGGGTCTCGAAAGAGAGTGAATAGCCCGTTGCTAACGCAACGGGCTTTTTTACGTCTGTGATTTGGGCGTTTTTACGTTGCTGAATTGCCGGAACGGCAGAATGCAGGGGGCAATAGCATCGGCATAATCGTGTTGTGGCCGATATAACCTGGTGCGAATCGAACATTTTCAGGCGCCACTCTTTCTAAGATGGGTCTCGAAAGAGAGTGAATAGCCCATTGCTAACGCAACGGGCT
>NZ_PJBM01000092.1:0-344 GCF_002836075.1 Shewanella sp. GutDb-MelDb
TTTGTTTGACTGCATGTAAATGGGGCTATAGCTCAGCTGGGAGAGCGCCTGCCTTGCACGCAGGAGGTCTGCGGTTCGATCCCGCATAGCTCCACCATTTACTTGATTGTTAAGAACTTAGGTTCGACAGCTATCATGTAAATACACCATTTACTTTGCTAGTCGGTTAGGGAATTATTCTAATTGACTGAGTAAACTTACTTTACCAGTAGAAAGTAAGGCATGCATTGGATAGAGATGCCAAAGATAAACGAAAATTTATCTTTGGCTTTTTTAAGCCCGTTCTTTAAAAATTTGGAAAGCTGATAGTGTTAACCTGAAAAGGGACAGCGACTTACTTGTAG
>NZ_PJBM01000093.1:0-319 GCF_002836075.1 Shewanella sp. GutDb-MelDb
ATATATACGTATAAATGACCAAATTATTTCTTATCGAGGCAGATAGTATCGACGTTTAGCTTTCTTAAACGAGTCACTTTCTAACAAAGATAAGGAAAATTTTGGTGGGTCAGAGTGGACTTGAACCACCGACCTCACCCTTATCAGGGGTGCGCTCTAACCAGCTGAGCTACAGACCCATTTATACTTGTTTATTTGCTTCAATTCAGCGTTACTTTCGTCGTTTAATCAGTCATGTAGTGAACTACACTTCCTCTTTCGCTTCTCAAGTGCCTTGACTTGAAACAAATTAACATCGTCTAAACTTAAAGACGTATAT
>NZ_PJBM01000094.1:0-315 GCF_002836075.1 Shewanella sp. GutDb-MelDb
AGTTTCACCCGAGGCGAGGGCATCAACCAAGGCGTTATTAGCTAGAGTGTAACTCCAGACGCCGGTGGTGGCATTAATGCCGAAGGTACCATAGTCATTGACTTGCGGCACGAAGCCCCAGCTCCAACTGGCTCCGTTATCGACATCACTGGCGGTTAAGGTGCCGCCCGTGGTAAGGCTGCCTGGCTCTGGATCATTACCGCCATCCATGACGCCCGCTTCTAAGACTTCGCCAGTCGCATCGGCAATGGTGGAAGTGATCAACGGAATATTGTTGGTACCTGTGACGGTCACGGTGACAATTTGAGTGCTGAA
>NZ_PJBM01000095.1:0-284 GCF_002836075.1 Shewanella sp. GutDb-MelDb
ATTGGGGCTAAGATCCTGCTTAGTCTAGCGGCTCTGTTTCATGCTGTTTAATTCCATTCCTGTTTTATAGCGATCCCCTTATTAGTCGCTTATTTTGTTGATAATAAGAGGCTGACAAAAGCGAATGATCATGGGTGATACAGCGATGCAAACCTGAGGCATAAAGCTCAAAGTAATGATTATCCTGCCCTGCAAGTTTCCAATACTGTACTAGAATAAGGTTCCCCTACCGAGATTGCCTCATTAATTGAGGCGTAAATTGTGGGTAACACTGTGGATAAGTA
>NZ_PJBM01000096.1:0-250 GCF_002836075.1 Shewanella sp. GutDb-MelDb
GCGTGTTGTGGCCGATATTATCCAGGCGCCACTCTTTCTAAGATTGGTCTCGAAAGAGAGTGAACAGCCCATTGCTAACGCAATGGGCTTTTTTACGTCTGTGATTTGGGTGTTGTTAAGTTGATGAATCGACGGAACGACAGAGTGCAGTAGGCAAGATATTAGTGCTATGGCCGGAACTCAGAGCTAAGAGGGATTGGGTTTAAGATCCTGCTTAGTCTAGCGGCTCTGTTTCATGCTGTTTAATTCC
>NZ_PJBM01000097.1:0-244 GCF_002836075.1 Shewanella sp. GutDb-MelDb
TGCTCTGCGCTAGGGATTTTTTCGTTTATTAGCTTTTTGAATAGTTACTCTCACATGGGAAGTAAATAGCGTATGCGAAGCATGCATCAATTCATGTGATAGTAGGGCGAATATCGTAATAGCGATGTGCTTATGAGCGCGTAGCTGGCCATGACAGGCGCCACTCTTTCTAAGATGGGTCTCGAAAGAGAGTGAATAGCCCGTTGCTAACGCAACGGGCTTTTTTACGTCTGTGATTTGGGCG
>NZ_PJBM01000098.1:0-233 GCF_002836075.1 Shewanella sp. GutDb-MelDb
GGTAGAGCAGTTGGCTTTTAACCAATTGGTCGAAGGTTCGAATCCTTCACAGCCCACCACTTCTGAAGTGGATTTGCTTCAAAGCAGATGAATTCAGAAAATGTAATATCAGCAATACCAGAAAGGGCCGTTAGCTCAGTTTCTTGTAGAAACAGACAGTTGGCTTTAACTAATGATAGTTAGTTATTTACTTGGATATATCAGCAATACCAGAAAGGGCTGTTAGCTCAGTT
>NZ_PJBM01000128.1:0-49725 GCF_002836075.1 Shewanella sp. GutDb-MelDb
TAAATTTCCGAGGAGATTTAACTCTCTAACACCGCTGCAAGTCCCGTACTACCTAAGTAGTTGGCCTGCTGTGCCGTGTCAGTGGGTGCGAATTATAGGGAATTCCTCAGCAAGCGCAAGTGCTTTTTTACAAGAAAATGTCCGCTTGCCTAACTTTTCACCAAGATGTCTATTTGTGCACATTTATCGCGCTTTTTACGACGATAAATCTGCCTATAAAGGAAGAGAATGTAGATAAAGTTCATTTTTTCAGCAACACACTAGTGTATTGGCTAATAATTCATTACCATAAGCAAGTTATTAACAGTTAGTTATCGATCCATTCATTTACACTTCAGAGATTATATATATGCAGAAGTCATTCTTTATCGTTTTAGCCGTTGCCATTATTGGTGCATTAGCTATTTTTCAGATCGCTCCAGATCTAAACGCTGCCATTGCTTTCTTTACTGGCGCGATCATCGCAAGCGTTATCTTTTCTATTCAATCTAAATCAGGAACGTCTGCTGTTGCCAGTAACGAACCTTACACTGGTCCTACTATGACCTTATATGTAGGTAACCTGCCATACCGTGTTCATGAAGGTGAAGTGAAAGCTTTATTCGGTGAGTATGGTCCGGTCAATTCTGTCCGCTTAGTACGAGATCGTAAAACAGGTCGTCGTAAAGGCTTCGGATTTATCGAGATGTCTGAAGCTGGCGCAAAGAAAGCAATGTCTAAGTTAAACGAATATGATTTTCAAGAAAGAACATTGAAGGTTCGTGAGGCTAAGTCTCAAGATTCAGATGCTGATAAAGCAGAAAGCCAGGCATAGCCTAGCTAAGGTGTGTTGAGGAGTGTGGTTCTATTTTAGTGAACCCCTCTTCAACTAACCTTTCTCTCAACCCTACTGCAATATCATCCGTCGTATACACCGCACTGTAATTTACACGTCTTTTGTCATCTGATATCACCGCCGCATCGTTTCCTAGTAAATAAGCAACCCGATCCGCTACCGCTTTACCCGAATCAAGCAAAGTGATGTGATTGCCTAGTACTTGCCGTATCTCAGCTGCCAGTATTGGAAAGTGGGTACAACCTAGCACCAAGGTATCGAGTGCCGATTCTCGGATAGGCGTGAGCAGCAAAGTAAGCTTGGCCATATCGATAGCGGTTCCTGCTAGTTTTGCTTCAGCCAACATAACCAGTTCAGATGAACCAAATAGCTCGACTCGACAATCTTCAGCAAATGCATCAATCAGCTCCTTTGTATAAGGCCGTTTAATCGTACCTGGAGTGGCAAGCAGCCCAATATGTCGCTGTGTTGATATTTTTGCTGCAGGTTTAATTGCTGGTACCACGCCAACAATCGGAATCGATAGCCGCTTTCTTAGTATAGGAAGCACTAGGGTACTGGCTGAGTTGCATGCAACCACTACTATAGCGGCATTAATCCGCTTAGCATGTTCGCAGATAAGTGAAACGCAGCCGGTGATCAGTGCTAACTCCGCTAACTCACCATAAGGTAGACGCGCATTATCAAATAAGTAACAACAGTCCTTGTCAGGTATCAGTGTTCTGATCTCATCCAGAATCGATAAACCACCAATTCCTGAGTCAAAAATGAGAATAGGTCCAGACAAATGCGTGCTCCACTATTATGTAAATCCGTTCATACAGCTGCGTGGTTCGGAAACTCCCAGCAGAATTGACTATTTTGCGTTAAAATTTTCCTACAAGCTAGGTCTAATAAGGAGGGGAAACTGGACATCCCAGCTATCTAGTATAATATTCCGCCCCTAATTTAATGCTCACGGTGATCAAAATATGAATTTAGCAGCAATGGACCCTTCAACCTATGATGTGCAACTCGAAGCAAAGCGCGTCAAGCTAAAGCAGCTATTTACCGATTTTGATACTCCAGAACTTGAATCGTTTGGCTCTGAGCCTGCTCATTATCGCATGCGTGCTGAATTTAGAATGTGGCATGAAGGTGAAGACCTCTACTACTATATGTTCGATAAAGCACTTGATAGTAAAGTACGTTGCGATCAGTTCCTGCCAGCAAGTGAACTTATCAATAAAATGATGCCTGCTTTGGTTGCACTATTAAAGCCAAACACTATCTTGCGTCATCGCTTATTCCAAATTGACTTTCTATCGACGTTAAGTGGTGAGATTTTAGTATCGCTGCTGTATCACAAGCAACTCGATAGCGAATGGGAAGAGCAAGCTAAAATTTTAAAGCAAACACTCAGTAGCCAGTTTAACGTCAACTTAATTGGTCGTGCGCGCAAGCAAAAGCTTGTCTTTGACAAAGACTTCGTCATCGAATCACTTAACGTGGCAGGCGAACAGCTGCAATATCATCAAATTGAAAACAGCTTTACGCAGCCAAACGGCAAAGTATCCGTCAAGATGCTTGAGTGGGCAATTGATGTCACTAAGAACAGTACCGGTGATCTGCTCGAGCTTTATTGCGGTAACGGCAACTTTTCTATCGCGCTGGCACAAAATTTTGAACGAGTATTAGCAACAGAATTGGCTAAACCATCGGTTGAGTCAGCTCAATACAATATTAAAATTAACCAAGTAGATAATTTGCAGATCATTCGCATGTCTGCTGAAGACTTTACCGATGCGATGGCTAAAAAGCGCAGCTATCGACGTTTAGAAGGTATCGATCTCGACGGCTACAACTGTAATACCATTTTCGTTGACCCACCTCGTGCTGGGCTCGATGACAACACGGTTAAATTAGTCCAAGGCTATGAGCGTATCATTTACATCTCATGTAATCCCAATACACTATTAGACAATCTCAAAGAGTTAAGTAAAACGCATAAGATCACTCGATTTGCGTTATTTGATCAATTCCCTTACACCGACCATATGGAGTCTGGTGTTTTTCTTGAGAAAAAGTAACCTCACCCTTTATTAAACAAAAACGGCATCCAAAGGGATGCCGTTTTTGTTATTGAGTTAGCTACTTATGATCTCTTTTACTTTGTAAAGCATCTGCACCTTTAGCAATCATATGCAACTGAATCACTAAGCGGTCAGCTAATACCTTACGATCAGTACGTTTCATATCCAATGCGGCGGCGCCGGCATTAAACACCAAGGTAACCAAAGCTTCTGCCTGTGCATGAGCTAAGTCTGGCGATCTATGAGCTGTAGCTTCCGTATAATGTGCAAGTTCAGAGATAAAATGCTCTATCTCACGTGCTACTGCTGCTCTAAAGGGAGCTGAGGTGCCAGATCGTTCGTGCAATAGAATACGGAACACGTTTGGATTCGACTCCATCACTTCCATGAAAGTTTCAACTGAGATTCGAATGACACTCCCACCCGCCTCAGCACGTTGACGCCCTTTACGCATCATTTGCCGTAGTGTCAGTCCACCTTCATCAACCATGGTCAAGCCCAGCTCATTCATATCTTTGAAATGACGATAGAATGAGGTTGGAGCAATATTGGCCTCACGCGCAACTTCGCGCAAACTTAGGCTAGAAAAGCTACGCTCAGCACTCAACTGATTAAACGCTGCATCGACCAGCGCCCGACGCGTCTTCTCTTTTTGTTGTGCTCTTATGCCCATGTTGCACCTACTCACAAAAATTATATTTCGAATAATAACGCTTTTTTACACAAAACGCAGCATCAACAAACTTGACCCAAGTTCTTATCCAAGTTAAATTAGCGTACAGCTGTACGCTCAACTAGAGATTATTAAAAATAATGAAAAAACCTCCTATTCTTTGGATGAATGTGAGTCTATTTACCATCACATTTGCCTCCGCTGTGTTATTTGTTCCTTGGTACGGTATTGCCCACGGCTTTGAAGCCATTGAATGGGTTGCCTTTGTCGTACTGGCCTTTGCTAGTGGCTTATCGATCACTGGTGGATACCATAGACTCTGGTCTCACCGCACTTACAAAGCACATGCTTCAGTGCGTTTCTTATATGCTCTTGGTGGTGCTTTAGCGCTACAAAATAGCGCATTGCATTGGTCATCTGATCATCGAGTTCACCATAAGCATGTCGATAACAACGACAAAGACCCCTATTCCGCTAAAATGGGATTTTGGTATAGCCATATAGGCTGGATGCTACGTGAGTATCAATCTCAGCGTTACCACGATTACAAGAATGTGCGTGACCTACAGAATGATAAAATTGTGATGTGGCAGCATAAATACTACCTACCCTTATTGATTATTATGAATTTTGGCCTGCCAATTTTACTCGGTTGGTTAAATGGCGACATCCTCGGCATGTTACTACTCGCAGGCCTGCTGCGCTTAGTGGTTGTGCATCACTGTACTTTCTTTATCAATTCTCTTGCCCATATTTGGGGGTCACAGCCGTATACCGATAAAAATACCGCGCGTGATAACGGTTTCATCGCCTTATTAACCTACGGCGAGGGTTATCATAACTACCATCATATTTTTGAAAACGACTATCGCAACGGTATTCACTGGTGGCAGTATGACCCAACCAAGTGGCTAATTGATGGCTTAGCACTCGTTGGCCTGACTCATAGTCGCCGTGTGGTGCCACAAGAGCGTATTGAGAGCGCTCGCTTACAGATGCAGTTAAAACGCACTCAAAATAAAGTGGCCCATCTACCCAATAGCGACGAAATAGTCGAAAAGCTGCAAGCTGAATATGAAACATTGAAAGCGCATTTAGTTGAATATTACGATGCTAAAAAAATATTACTCGAAGCCAAGCGTAAACAACTTGCAGATAGAGACCTTATGACGCGAGTCAAAGAATTAAAACTTCAATTCAAACAACAGCAGAAAAGTTGGCACAGTCTGACGGCCAGTTTCAGCTAACATAATTAACGCCACTCAATAGAGTGGCTTTTTATTATGCTTATCTGCAAGATCCCCCTTAAGCATCAACTTACCTTATGACTTCATTGAAGTCATAAGGTGATGGGTCTATGATGATCGGCTAATTAGCTTCTTTTAGGGCGTTTTAAGCTCATGTCAGATCAACAAATCAAACTTACCGAATACAGCCACGGCGCTGGTTGCGGCTGCAAAATTTCTCCTAAAGTGCTTGGCACTATACTCGCAACTCAACTGCCAGTATTTCACGACCCTAAGTTGCTTGTTGGCAACCAAACGCGAGATGATGCCGCGGTTTACAAACTGAACGATACCACTGGTATTATCAGCACCACCGACTTCTTTATGCCGATTGTTGATGATCCATTTACATTCGGACGCATCGCCGCGACCAATGCAATAAGCGACATCTATGCGATGGGCGGTACACCTATGATGGCAATCGCTATTTTGGGCTGGCCAGTCAATAAATTACCCGCTGAAGTGGCGCAACAAGTGGTTGATGGTGGCAGACAAGCCTGTGCAGATGCGGGCATTATGCTTGCAGGTGGCCACAGTATCGATTCACCTGAGCCTATTTTTGGTTTGGCCGTAACCGGACAAATTCCACTTGAAGAGCTAAAACAGAACAGTACTGCAAAAGTTGGTGACAAACTTTATCTGACTAAACCACTCGGTATCGGTATTTTAACCACTGCGCAAAAACAGAAAAAGCTCGCTGATGCGGATCTTAATACTGCAGCAGAGGCGATGTGCCAACTCAACATATTAGGCCCTGATATCGCAAAGATCCCACAGGTAAATGCACTGACAGATGTCACTGGATTTGGCTTAGCAGGACATCTTTTAGAAATGTGCCATGGCGCAGATCTAGGGGCAAAAATTGATATTAGCTTGTTACCCTTGCTCCCCAACGCACGGCACTATTTAGAAATGGGCTGCATTCCTGGAGGAACTCACAGAAACTTCGACAGTTATGCAGAGCAGTTACCTCCATTAACGGACGAGCAGAAAGCGATTATTTGCGATCCCCAAACAAGTGGTGGTTTACTGATATCAGTGTCGGTTGAAGGTGAAGCTACGCTACAAAAATTGCTTACCGATAACGGTGTAGCACCTATCTGTATCGGCCAACTCGTCGAGAAAGCCGCGACGACAGTGGAGCTTATCTAATGCCACTCAACATTGTGAGCGCAACTGAGTACAGACGAATACTCGTCAGTGATCACCCTATAATGGATGTGCGAGCACCTGTTGAATTTGACAAAGGTGCCTTTCTTGGCAGCACTAATCATCCACTAATGGAAGATGAAGAGCGCAAGCTTGTCGGCACCTGTTACAAGGCGAAAGGCCAAGAAGCAGCTATAGCACTTGGGCACTCACTTGTGGGCGGAGAGATTAAACAGCAAAGAGTTGATACTTGGCTGCGTTTTTTCACCGAAAATCCTAATGCTTATTTGTACTGCTTTCGTGGCGGCTTACGCTCTCAATTAACCCAGCAATGGTTAAAAGAGGCTGGCATCGACGTCCCCTTTATTGAAGGGGGCTACAAAGCGATGCGCCAATTTCTGATTGAAACTATCGATAATGCACCAAGCCAAAAGCCAATGCTGATCCTAAGTGGGATCACCGGCAGCGGCAAGACTGACTTTTTATTAGCCCGCAATGATGCGGTCGATCTAGAAGGTATTGCGCATCATCGTGGTTCAAGCTTTGGCCGTTACCATGAACCTCAACCCACGCAGATTAACTTTGAAAACGCACTCGCTGTGGCACTGCTAAAACATCAAGACAGCGACGCCAAACACTTACTACTTGAAGATGAAAGCTTTCTCATTGGCCGCTCAGCATTACCAAAACCTTTTTATAACGGGATGCAAGCCGCTAATATCGTCGTGCTAGAAGAGCCCCTAGAAGCCAGACTGACACGCTTGCTCAATGAGTATGTGCATAAAATGCATAGCGGCTATATTGAACGTTTAGGTGAAGAAGCGGGATATAATGCATTCGCGGAATACCTTGCGTTAAGTATCACCGGTATCAAGAAGCGTCTTGGCGGAAAACAGCATGACGAATTCCAAGCCATCATCACTAACGCACTTAACATTCAACAAAGCCGTGGCGACACGACAGCGCATCTTGAATGGATTGAACTCCTGCTAAGCAAGTATTACGACCCTATGTATCAATATCAAATTGATAAAAAAGCGGAGCGTATACTATTTAAAGGCAACCACGCTGAAGTCCACCAATGGTTAGATGCTATTTAACCATTAAAACGCGTCAAACGGTTATCTCGTCAAGCATGAGGTAGCCGACTTTTTCATATCGAAAATCCTACCTCAACTTGCCCTCTGAACCCACTCGCTTGTCTTTGCTCTATACGGCACTTGAGTAATTTAGCGTTGGCAATTACTGGCTGAGCTTGAGCGCCAGCGATACAGACCAACACAGGGGCTGATTGCGATAGCGTAACACCATGCCATTGTCGCTTATTAATGATATATGCCAGCAAACCTCTTTGTGCAGCCTTTAGTGGATCTGTAACGAAATACACTGGTCGATTAAACATACCGTAAAGAACCAGCAATGTACGCCAGTTAAGCGGGGTTAACTCGACAATTAGCGGCATCGATTTATCCTGCAGTAAGGGAGCCAATTTGGTCTTATTAGACACCGTCACTCTATTCAGCACTCTACGCACCACATAACTCATGGCGCTCACGACAAGCTCAGGCCAAAAAACGAATAGCAGTAAAAGCACCAATACGTTGCCGCAAGCGAGCAGTAAAAACAGTTGCTCTATATTCCACTGCAATCCATTTAGCACCAACATGGCGAAAATAGCCGATGTCACCATAAAGAGCGCATTCATGATGTTATTACTGGCGATAGCTTGCGCACACTCACTTTCATCTGCGCGAGCTTGAATAAAGGTATATAGCGGCACGATAAACAGACCGCCACCGACCCCTATCATGAATAGATCAAACATGAGGCGATAATGACTAGCATCAGCGATAAAGGAACGGATATCAAATACAGGCTCTGACGCTAAAACCACAGGCAATGCAGCATACAAATCAATGCCAAAGCCGCCGAGTAGCATAAGTCCGATCGGTGCGACACCCAACTCGACCTGTTTGAAAGACAAGCGTTCACAAACAAAAGAGCCAATACCAATTCCTACTGAAAACAGTAGCAATAACAAAGAGACTACTGTTGGGTCGGCATTGAGCGTGATCCGTGCAAAGTTAGGGATCTGGGTTAAATAGGTTGCACCCACAAACCAAAACCAACTAATCGCCAAGATGGCTAACCAGATATCCTTAGTTTTTCGGACCTTACGAATACTCGCAACCGTAGCAGAAATAATCGAAAATTGAGGCTTTATCCGATTAGGTGTCGGGACACTGGGGATCATACAACTGGCGAGTAAGCCGATCATCGCCAGTATCAAGACACTGCCAGCCGCCCAATAAGTGGCATTGTCACTCGCTACAATCAGCCCTGCGGATAGTGTGCCGATTAAGATGGCTAAAAACGTGCCCATCTCTACCCAAGCATTGCCCGATACTAGTTCATTCTCTTTAAGCACGCGTGGCAGTAGTGAGTATTTAACAGGACCAAAGTATGCAGACTGCGTTCCCATTAAAAACAGCAAGAGCAACATAATAAGATAGCTATGGGAGAGTATGGCGAACACTGCCGCCGACATAATCAAAAATTCGACAACCTTAAGGCGACGGATCAGTATCGCTTTATCAATACTATCTGCAATTTGGCCAGCATGGGCGGAAAACAATAAAAACGGCAGTATAAACAAACCTGCGGCAAGGTTTACAAACAGATGCACATCTATCGGTAAAGCCTCAATTTGCGAGTAACTCACCATCAGTAACAGCACGTTTTTAAATACATTGTCATTTAATGCCCCTAAGCACTGGGTAATGAAGTAGGGCAAAAAGCGGCGACTAAATAACATGATTTTCCTTTTGAAATGGCTGACGAGATCTACAACTACACGACAATGACAAAATAAGTCCCATAAAAAAGCCATCACACTGTGATGGCTTCAATCTGCTGAGGACTTAGCTCTCAGCTGTGAGGATCTCGTCCCAGGCTAAATTCGGCGAACCAACGACAATGAAATTTGGGTTCTCTAAACTTTCACGCTCATTATAGCTCAGTGGTTGCAGTGCAAGATCCATAATCTGCCCGCCTGCCTCTTCGACAATAATCTGCGCGGCGCCAGTGTCCCACTCTCCAGTGGGGCCTATGCGCACATAGCTATCGGCGCGACCTTCAGCCACTAAACAGCTTTTCAATGCAGCTCCCCCGAGAACGACGAGTTCACAGTGCTTATTCTGATTAAACAGCTTTATCACCGATTGTGGATCTTGACGCCGACTGACCGCCAATCGCAACGGGCTATTATCATCTTTGCCAATCTGACGGCTACTGATGCGTAGATCATTACCTTTTACACGCTTATAAGCACCTAATCCGGCGATCGCGTAATAACACACCTCAGTCATCGGCACATAAACAACACCTACGATAGGACGATTATGCTCGACCAATGCGATGATGACCGAGAAGTCACCACTACCTGCGATAAATTCGCCAGTACCATCCAGTGGGTCGACTAACCAATACCGTTGCCAGTCACTGCGCTGTGCGAAAGGGATATCAGCAGCTTCTTCCGATAATACTGGAATATCGGGGGTTAACTCATTCAACGCTTTGGTAATAATATTATGCGCTGCGATATCAGCCGAGGTAACAGGGGTGTTATCTGACTTTATCTCGCGATCATAATCACCTTTTTGGTAAATATCGCGAATTCTTTTACCCGCCACAGTGGCGATTTCAATGACTTGATCGATGTAACTCTCTGGCTTCATAACGACTCCAACAGCCTCACTACCCGAATATATTTGTTGAACTACTTAAGTTGTAGATGCTTTTGCGCTAAAAATAAAGCACTTACACTACGTGACTCTGAGAAATCCTGCTCTTGTAATAAACTCAGCCACTGATCAAGTGGCCATTTGACCAACTCTATCGGCTCTGGTTCATCCCCTTCCAGCTCACTCTGGTAAAGCTCTTCAGCTAGAAATATCTGCATTTTACTCGCAAAATATCCTGGTGCTAAGCTTAATTCCATCAAATGAGTCAGTTTTTTCGAGCCAAAACCAATCTCTTCCTGTAATTCTCGGTTGGCAGCCTCTGCAGCGTTCTCACCCGGATCAATCAGTCCTTTCGGAAAACCGAGCTCGTAACTGTGCGTGCCCGCCGCGTACTCTCGACCTAACAGTAGCTGTTTTTGATCAAGTACTGGCACAACCATTACCGCACCACGGTTATTGCCTTTCATCCGCTCATATTGGCGTTCAACTTGATTCGAAAACCTTAAATGCACTTGTTCAATTTGAAATAATCGACTCTTGGCGACGACTTCAGCATGCAATATTTCCGGTTTAACGTTCTTGTTAGTCATACACATCCCAGTGTTGATGCAGATAAATTTACGAGATCAGTTACAATCTTACTATTCTACCTGCAATCTACAACCTGAATTTTTGAGGATCAGCAAACTATGTTCCCATGGCGCAAAATTGATACCGTTCTACTCGATATGGATGGCACTTTGCTCGACCTTCATTTCGATAACCATTTTTGGCTAAATTTAATCCCCAAAGCGCTCAGTGAACAACGTAATATCACAGAGAAAGCAGCAATGGAGTGGGTTGAGACGAGTTACCAAAATGTAGAGGGTACCCTCGATTGGTACTGCTTAGACTATTGGGAACGGCAGATGGGGTTAGATATAATGACCTTACATAAAACGCTCGTGGATAAGATCCAGCTACGCCAAGACAGCTTGCCGTTTTTATATGCGTTAAAGCAAGCAGATAAGCGCCGTATTCTGGTAACAAATGCACACCCGAAAGGCCTAGCCCTAAAACTGCAGCATACGGACTTAGCACTTGGGCTCGATGAAATGATCTCTAGCCATGAAACCGGCTACCCAAAAGAGCATCCGTTATTCTGGCAGCAACTTTTTCAGCGCTTTAATTTAGACCCAGCTCGCTGCTTATTCATTGATGATAACGAAGCGATTCTAGCGGCTGCGAAACTGGCAGGGGTGGGCTATCAATTAGGTGTTACCAACCCCGATAGTCAGAAGCCAGTTAAACCATTTACCGATTTTCCTGCAATAGCAGATTATCGTCACCTGCTAGACGAATTACTCGCCAGCGACAGCGTGATTTAAAGCGAGCTTGTCGATCTAAAAAGGGCACTATAAAGTGCCCTTTTTTAATGACCGTGAGTAATGCCTAGATCGGCAATCGGCCTTGATAAGTAATAGGGTAATAGCCTTGGCTGTCTTTTTTACCTAAAAATCCCAGGGCTTTTTTCAAATCATCCGGTTGAGTATTCACTTCACGAATTTTGGCATTTACCTGCATCATCTTATTGTCGGCCAATACGATGGTGCCATCTAAACCCAATCCGTTTAGCTTTTCATCAGTGGCTAATTGCACGTTGCCATCAAGACAACTTAAGCCTAAAGCAATGTCACCGAGTGGGTAATTACCAAACTGATTGGTGACTTGTACCTTATTTAAAAATAGCTTACCGACTAGCTGCTCACACCAAGGCAATCCTTGTTCAAAAGTATTCACTAACGCACTAATATCACCATTGATTTTGGTCTTAAACGGTAAACGAGTCTTGCCAAGCAAGAAGTCACTTGGTGCGTCAAAACGCAAACCACTGACATCGAGTCCGCCAAATGAATAAGCCACAACGCCTTTGCCATTAACTGCACTGCTACGCGTCCCGATACTTATATCAGCCTTAACCGTTCCGGTTAATAATGAAGCAATACTTAAATCCCATTGCACCTGTTCAACTTGACGTTTTTGCACGCTAAGCATATCAATACTGCCAGACCAAATAGTACCCGACACACCATTGAGAACGATATTGGCTGGGATAGGGGCCAATTTAACGGCCATACTTGCAGGAAACAAAACCAGCAGGAACACCAAATAGATGAAAAAACCGAGCGCTATTTTTTTAACTAATTTCACAACAACATCCTACTTGGATAACTGAATTCGGCGAACATTTACAAAACCAGGCGTATCAGATTCTGCCAAATCGAGGCTCTCTAACGACAAGCCTTGATTTTGAACCAACTCATAAAGGTAGCTAAGCAAGGTTTCGAACGGAACTTCATCCATCCATACTTGGATTTTATTCCCTTGCGGCTGCATACGGGTAATGGTCAAACCAAAACGACCTGCGGTTTGATTAACTGCTGCACTTAAGCTGCCTTTAAAAGCACTACCTTGGCTTGTCTGTTTCAAGCCCGCTATACGGTTAGCGGTCTTCTTTACATAATTTAGCGTACTAAGTTGCCCTTCAAGATTGAGCTGCGCCTCATTTTCAGCATTAGCTATCGGAGTCCAAATACCCCAATACAAAATACCAATCAATAACACTACACCACAAGCGCTGACCATCTGCTTTTCACGCAGAACCAGTCCAGCCCACCATACTTTAATGTTATCCATCTTATTTGCTCCTGATGGTTAAGGTGCTAGTGACTTCTGATTCACCGCTATTCATTGCGCCACCATCGAGCTTATATGAGCGAGAGATTATCTCTTTAAACTTTTCAATCTGATCGTAGCTTTTGGCCTTAACCTGCATGCGGATCTCGCTGCGACTACTGTCGAAGCGTAATGAGGTGGGTTTTAAATCCGTGACTTGAGCAAATGCGACTTTTGTACCTTCTAGCATCGCAAAAAATTCACTACCACTGCCGCCGCCCTGCATCTTGCGAACATAGCTTTCCATTTGAGCCCGTAAATTAACGACTCGAGAACTGCCCGGAACCACTTGCTTATAGATCTGTTCACTTTGTAGCTTTACGGCATCAGCTTTGGCATTCATCTGATGAATGTTGAGCCCTTTGTTTACCAGAGCCAATATCACAACCACGGCAAATACAACGGCGGCATTGCGCCATAGACTCAAATGTTTACCATATTCGCGTTTAGGCTGATAAACCCCTGACAGTAAATTCATTGGGGCATTCAGTATACCCCGAGCCAAAACCAGCATAGGGAGGTCGAGTGGCTGCTCTTTAATATCAACACCCGTCAACGTTAATTCGGTATAGCCTGCGACAGTGGTGGTGTTTGCGCTATCAGGTAACAATTGTGGTAAAGCCACATCTAACCAGTCTTTATTAAGGCTAACACCACTGCTTTCGCCTGTTCTAAGCAGAATATCTTGCCCAAAAGTAATAGCGGCCCAGTCACACTCTGCCAGCGGCAGTGCCAAACAATCAGGGACGATACACTTGGCTTTAAGCCCAGCTTCAGCTAGCCATTCAATCCAATTTTGCATCTGTTCGTGTGCCACAACGGCAATACTGAGTGCGTCACCTTGGCGGGGGCCCACCACAAAATGAAGCTCATCAACATCTTGAGCTAAATTTTCTTCCAGCATAAAAGGTAGCGCTTTAATCGCTTGGCGCTGACCCTTTTCTGGCAGGTCCACTGCGGTCAATGTAATGCTAGAGGCCGGGACTAAAACGTCTACCGCACGGTTACCCGCTCTTTCAGTCAGAGTTGATAGCGCACTGGCGTCACTCAGTTCGCCAGAACCTATAATTTCTTGCTCCTGTTCAGACCAAACGATCCACGAACATGGTTGCTCAAATGATTGCCCTAAACGGATGAATAATCTTTCACTCACTGATCTGTCTCCACAAGTCTCTTTAACTCATTAAAGGACTGTTGTTATTTTTGTCCGCCAAACTGCCGGGATAACACTTCTAGCGTTTTGCTATCGCCTTTGAGCACACTTTCAAGCCTAAAGACGGCGTTATCAACTTTGGCTCCCGCTTGCAGTAGGAAATAGCTACTGGTCACACCAAAACTTGATTTAAGCTGTGCGTCACTGGCTAGGCCGGCGATAGAGGAGTTTTCCCAAAACTCGTCTATTTTTTCGTAGCCATCACCTGGGCGTTGGTTAATGATGCTTTCAGCTTCACCCACCGAAATTTTATTATCGAGCATGCCAGCAATCAGTGCCGCTTGCTCAACAGGGACCGTATTAACATTTAACACCATAGTGCTATTGCCCGGTACTGCACACACATACGGCGCTATTTTCAGATAGATATCTTGGGTAAACCCCATCACCGCACGCAGTTCACTCTTATGGCTCAGCAAAGTATTAGCTGCACGATAAGGGACATTACGCGCCTCATAGTCTGCATCTTCTGCACCGTAAGGCCCTGCAGTCGTATCCTCATCTATATAATCTTTTAAGGTTTGCGCTAAGCGCTCGGCCGCAAAGTCATCCATACCCAATGCCACTAATAAGCCTTTAAATTGCACTGCGGGCAAAGGTAATTTGGGCTGACCGTTTTCTACTGTCTTAGTCGTCTGTGATAATGCATTCAGGTTAAAACATGACTGCATATCACTTATTTTACCGGCGATCTCCCCATTCTCTGCTGGAAAAATCACATCGGCTTGCGCCCAGTACTGTTGCATATGCACAGTATCAGAGTCTTCTAAATCTTGTTTTAAGACCTTCTTCGCGATCTCTTCAGCCGAGATGGCATACCAAAAAGCTTGATCGTATTGCGCCAAATTAATGGTGCGCCTAACGGATATCTGGTTTCTAGAGGTTATCTTGGTCGCCACTATTGCCACTATTGCTACAATCAATAATACGACAATGAGTGCGACTCCACGCTGCTTAGTCCGCATCGTTAAGTCCCTTTACCGTTATTGCCCGAACCATTACCCGTGTCTTCTTTTTCTTTGTCTTTTTCTGTGTCGTTATTGTTATTACCGCCGTTATTATTGCTCGAGTTACTGCCCGCTGGGGCCCCTAACGGCAATAGAAACTTACGCTGAACTTTGCCTAAATCTTCAAATTCAATTTCCATGGCTATCGCCTTGGGTAATTTGGTAGCGTCGGTTTTTCGTTCCCACTTATCGTCGCTAAAGAAAGCATACTCAACAGAAATAACCTTTTCCATTATCACCGTTTTTATCGGTTCAGCGCCAATTTCAGGCTCTGGATAGGGGTAATACCAACGCTGTAACTGTCCCTCTATCACTACGTAGGCTACCGACTGTAGGCTGCCTCGAGGCAATAGACCATCAGGGTTTAACCAACCCAAACGGAAAAACACTAGCGACTCAGATTCTGAGTCGAGCATGTTGTCACCGGTTTGAAATACCGTGGTACCGCGACCGCCGTCAAGCAGCCTTGGCGTGCGAGCCACCATTTGGTTTAGATCACGCTCAATGATCCCAAAGCCTTGTTGCATCGCTTTTAACTTGCCAGCAAACTCACGCGTAACCGTGTCGTTTTGTAGCACTGTGTGCAGTACCGTATTGGCTGCCAGCCCTAACAAAGCAAAAATCGAAATAGCGATCAACATCTCAAGCAGCGTAAAGCCACGATTAGATTTAGTCAGACTTGAGGACATAACTGCTCACCTCGGCAATGACACGACCAAAGCGCTCATCGTCGCTGATGGTTATTCGTATCATTCTAAAATTATCATCCGTTGTCTTAACAACCTCTTTGCGCCAGTACCAATCTTTGCTCGCTAACCGCTCTTGGCCATCTTTACGACCAATATCAGGAAACTTAGACTCTAAGCGGGCTTCAACCATTTGGTTATGCGCGACCCACTGTGCCATGGTGCGCTCTTCCAATATCGGCATATTAGCCATCTGCTCGCCTAAGCTTTTGGTAATCGATACCGCGGCAATAGAAAAAACCGCTAGCGCGACGATCACTTCGAGTAAGGTCATACCGCGTTGCTTAATAAACATAAGCACTCACTCTGTTGCTTGCGCTTGAAAATGCTGGAAAATAACTAGATATCATCTTCATGGTCCAATTTTAATCTACCCAGCACATCGCCAAACACAACCACTTCAATCTCTTTATTCATTTCATTTCGGGTGACGAAAGACAGTTCAAATGCACTCATTTCACCACTCGGGAATAGCAGGATTTGCGGCTCCGGATATTTCTTTTTGTCGTCCGCTGATGGCTCAATTAAAGGCTCATCGAACCAGCTGTCTTGTTCTTCATCTTCTTGCACTAGCGGCAAACCATCTAGAACAAGGTGTAACTCAAATCCAGGTTCCATTTGCCTTGCAGATAACAGCCGGTCTTGTTCTAAGGGCTTCCATTTACCGTCGTCGTAGTCGTAATAGACATATTCATAACTGTCTTTTTCAACAACAATACCAATGAATTGACCGCTAAGTACCGTTTCATCTAACACCATCTCAGCTGACATCATAAATTGCACAGCCAGACGTTCGAGCGCTTTCTCTTGGCTTGCGCCGCCCATACTTAAAGTCACAGCCGAAGCGGCTAATCCCATCAGTAACACCACGAGCAACACCTCCATTAAGGTGAAGCCCGCTTGACGTGCTCGAACAATTCGTGACAATGTCATCTTATTGCAAGTTCTGCAGGTTCCAGTTACCGATATCATCTTCTGTACCAGCCTGGCCATCAGGCCCGACACTGAAGATATCTAACTTACCATTTTCACCTGGGCTTAAAAGCAGGTAATCATTGCGCCATGGATCTTGTGGTAAACGCTTAACATAACCATCTTCGCGGTAGTTACGTGGCTCTGGCGACATCGTTGGCTTCTGCACTAACGCTTCTAAGCCCTGCTCTGTCGTTGGATAGATACTGTTGTCTAACCGATACATATCTAACGCATTTTCTAGCGCGACAATGTCTGAAACCGCTTTTTGTTGATCAGCTTTATCTTTGTTACCCATTAAGTTAGGCACGACCATCGAGGCTAAGATACCTAAAATAACGATAACGACCATCACTTCTAAAAGTGTAAAACCTTTTTGTTTACTACGAATTTGCATTGAAAACTTCCTTTAACTGAATGACTTATATATCTCGCTATATGGCAATGCCAACATCGAAACTATTCGTTAACCACTGATCAGATTATTCAGCGCTAAAATTGGCTGAAGAATCGCTAACACAATAAATAACACCACTGCGGCCATACTCACAACCAACATAGGTTCAAATACACCAAGTGCAATCGTGACATTTGACTCAAACTCCCGATCTTGGTTATCTGCAGCCCGCTCCAACATCTGCTCGAGTTGACCACTTTTTTCACCAGAGCTAATCATATAGAGCATCATTGGCGGAAAAAGTTTAGTATTTGCTAAAGCAGCACCCAAACTTGTGCCCTCACGCACACGCGATGTGGCCTCTTCAACGGCCGCTTTAACTCTTACATTAATCAATACATCGCTAGCAATACGCATAGCATCAAGCAATGGCACCGAACTCGCTGCGAGGATACTCAAAGTACGAGCAAAACGAGCGGTATTTAAACTTTTACTGACCTTACTGACCACGGGAACACGCAATAACAGCGTATCGTATTTCATTCTATTGGCTGGCACCACGAGTAAGCGCTTCAATAACACAAACA
This sequence comes from Shewanella sp. GutDb-MelDb, assembly GCF_002836075.1. Classification (NCBI taxonomy): domain Bacteria; kingdom Pseudomonadati; phylum Pseudomonadota; class Gammaproteobacteria; order Alteromonadales; family Shewanellaceae; genus Shewanella; species Shewanella sp. GutDb-MelDb. The sequence goes on from NZ_PJBM01000128.1 coordinate 17,396, forward strand.
GTCCGATAAGCAGCCCAAGAACAACCAGTCCATAGTCTCGAATAAAATCAGAAGAGCTGATGAGTAACTCGGTAGTCCAAGGTAATGCTTGGCCCATGTGCTCAAACTGACCAACCACCTCAGGCACTACGGCTGCAAGCAAAATAGCAATCACACCCACTGCAACACACGTTAGGACAACAGGATAGATCATCGCTTGAGTCATTTTACTTTTGAGTTGCTGGCGACGCTCGGTATAGTCTGCAAGACGATTCAATACCACTTCTAAGTGACCAGACTTTTCACCTGATGCCACCATAGCGCGATAGAGCTCGTCAAAAATGTGGGGAAACTCAGCCATCGAGTCAGCTAAGCTATAACCTTCAACAACACGTGAACGAACCGCCATAATCATACTGGCGAGGCGATCTTTTTCGCATTGTTGACCGACGGCTTTAAGGGCCTCTTCAATCGGTAAGCCCGCCGCCACTAACGTTGCAATTTGGCGAGTGATCAATGCCAGTTCAGACACTGATATTCCGCGCTTAAAAAAGCTCACCCCTGCCGATTTTGTTTTACTCTCTTTTTCGACCACTGGGGTTATTTCCAGTGGCATTAAACGTAGCTCTCTGAGCTGGCCTCGGGCATGCCTTGCAGTGTCTGCTTCAACAACGCCTTTTTGTTGCTTGCCGGCTTTATCTAATGCTTTGTATTCAAATGCTGGCACTGATTATTCCTCGCGAGTGACACGCAGCACTTCTTCAAGGGTGGTTTTCCCTGCAAGCACTTTACTCATACCGTCATGACGAATACTCGGCACGGTTTTGCGAATATGTTTCTCTATCGCTAGCTCTCCGCGACCGGTATGGATTAATTCACGGACATGATCATCGACAATGAGCAGCTCATGGATACCGGTACGGCCACGGTAGCCATTATGGCCACAGATCTGACAGCCTTTAGCACGGTAGATTGTACGTGGGTCATCAAATGCAATACCCAGTAGCTCTCTTTCACGCTCGTCGGGTACATGCTCTTCTTTACAGTGCTTACATAAGGTTCTGATCAATCGCTGTGCGAGCACGCCCAACAAACTCGACGAAACAAGGAAAGGTTCAACACCCATATCTTGTAACCGCGTAATAGAACCAGATGCAGTATTCGTGTGCAGTGTTGATAGCACCATGTGACCGGTTAATGAAGCTTGTACGGCAATTTGCGCCGTTTCAAGATCTCGAATTTCACCAATCATGACTACATCAGGATCTTGACGCAAAATAGCGCGCAGACCACGAGCAAAAGTCATATCAACCTTGGTGTTTACTTGCGTTTGACCAATACCCTCTAACTCATATTCGATAGGATCTTCGACGGTTAGAATATTGGTATCAACTGAATTGAGTTCGGTTAAGCCTGCATACAAGGTGGTACTTTTACCAGAACCAGTGGGCCCGGTGACCAAGATAATACCGTGGGGCCTGCGGATTAACTCATCGAATTTGACACGGACAGCTTCTGTCATTCCCAGCTGAACCAGATCTAAATTGCCAGCATTTTTATCGAGTAAACGCAGTACCACACGTTCGCCATGGCTTGATGGCATAGTCGATACACGTACATCAACGGCTCGACCAGCAATACGCAATGAAATACGACCATCTTGCGGGACGCGTTTTTCTGCAATATCTAATCGCGCCATTACCTTAATACGCGACACTAATAGTGACGATAGTTTGCGGTTAGGCTTTAGGACTTCTTTTAAGATACCGTCAACGCGGAAACGCACAACAAGTTGCTTTTCATAGGTTTCGATATGGATATCGGAAGCTTCTTCTTTAATCGCTTCAGACAAGAGCGCGTTGATCAATTTAATGATCGGCGCATCATCGTCACCCTCAAGCAGATCCTCTGTTTGAGGTAGCTCTTCTGCGATGGTAAACAAGTCCATCTCGTTACCAATATCTTCCATCATTTGCTGCGCTTCTGATGAATTGGCTTGATACGCTTGGGTTAAGCGTGTTTCAAACGCAATATCCTCTAGCTTGACCAGTGGTAACGACTTGCCACTATAACGACGAGCCTCCAGCAGCGCCGATAACGGGGTGCCGTTGGTATGGTAAAGCGATAAAACGCCATGTTCATCTTTATCTAATGCAGCGTTGAATCGATGCGCAAATGCAAAGGGCAACCGCTCTTTGCTCGTCGAGTGAAAGACTTCGTCAGCTTCTGCTTCAGACACTAGCCCAAGCTCATTCGATACTTGTGCTAGTTCATCATCTGCTTGGATCTTATTATCACTCATCAGCTGAATCTTTATCAATATCAGTTGCGGTTTCTGCCTTTGCGGCCTCAGCAGCATCTTCAGCCGCTTGTGCTTTTTCTGCGTCAGTATTTTTATTCTCAGAAATACTCTTTAAAGCAGCATCTGTTTGGCGCATCTTAGTATCTAGCCCTTTACCGTCTTTATAACGATTCAGCACTTCGTTCACTTCATCGGGCAGATATGCCTCTTGATCCCATTCTTCCAGAACTGGCACATTAGAATCTGGCATCAAGTTAACACCACGCTCTTGTTGCTCAAGTTGCAGCGCACGGAAATAGTTGTACTTGCGACCTGCGATACCTTGCATGGTAATACCATCTCGAATAATCGTCGGCTTAATAAACACCATTAAGTTGGTCTTTTTCTTGCCGCTAGAAGATGACTTAAACAGATAACCAATAATCGGGAGGTCGCCCAAAAATGGTACTTTTTGTACGGACTCTTGCACTTCTTCTTTAATTAAACCACCCAGCACCACTATCTGACCTGAATCTGCCATGACAGTCGTGGTTAAACGGCGAGTGGCAAACGTAACATCGACACCAGTTTTACCGTTAATGCCAGAGACTTCTTGCTCAATGGTTAGCTTAACCGCATTACCTTCGTTGATCTGAGGAAGCACTTTTAGCTTAACACCGACCTCTTTACGTTCAACGGTTTGAAATGGGTTACTGTTACCATTACTTGAATTCTGGCTACCGGTAAGGATCGGTACTTCATCGCCCACTATGAAAGTTGCTTCTTGGTTATCAAGTGTAGTAATAGAAGGCGTTGAAAGTACATTTGACTTGGTATCGCTCGACACAGCTTGGATTAGCGCGCCAAAGTCGCCCATTGCCACGCCCCAAGCCATACCATTCACTTTGCCTAAAGCTTGTGCCAGCAAGGTGATATCACCTTTTGTATCAGGATTATCAGTACAGGTTTGATTAATTCCAGAGCCGGTACATGTTTGCGATGCTTTCTCTGGTTGTGCTTGCCAAACACCGGCACCAATTTCGCCAATGGTAGGGCCTAAGTTGTTAAACTGTGTTCCACCGCCTGCAGCCGTTGCCCACTGCACACCAAAACCAACATCGTCGCCTTCGCCGACTTCAACAATAATGGCTTCAACCAGTACTTGAGCACGGCGAATATCTAACTGATTTATTACGCTTTCAATCGTGCGCATTTGGTCAGGTTCAGCACTAATAACCAACGCATTGGTATCGTTATGCGCCATAATATTGATTTCGTTACGGCGCTTCTTAGTACCTTGAGCTGCGCCACCTTTGTCGTCCACCAGTTGTTCAGCGAAACCAGTCAACACTTCAACTAAATCCTCAGCTTTAGCGTAATGTAGATAACGTACCTTGGTATTGCCCGTGCTCGCTTGCTCAGCATCTAATTGTCTAATTAACTTAACAACACGCTGACGGCTCTTTTCGTCACCACTGACCAGAACGCCGTTAGTACGTTCATCAGCCACAACTTTAGGCGCTTGGCCTGGCATTTTGGCTTGATTAGCCGTTGAACGATAAAGAGTATCGACGATACGGACAATTTCACCCGCTGAGGCAAATTCAAGTTTGACCACTTCAACAGCGGTGTCGCCCTGTTTATCAACGCGGCGCACAATTTCAACTAACTTATTGACCACGGCAGCACGGCCCGAGATCATCAATACGTTTGATGGGTCGTAGTTCACTACGTTACCGCCACCGGCATTATCATTTAACTGACGTAGCAATGGCGCTAACTGCTTAGCTTCGGTGTTATAAAGCGCAACGATACGAGTGACCATCTCGTCACCCATTCCAGGCGCATTATCATCAGCAACTCGAATTGACGCTGTTTTAGCATCTTTATCCTTGATGACCTTAATGATGTTGTTATCCATTTCGACAACAGCGTAACCGTAGACTTGAAGTACATTGAGAAAAAATTGATAGTATTGGTCGTCATCTAAAAGGTCATAACTTCGAACATTAATTTTGCCGCGTACGGTAGGATCGACAATAATAGTGCGATTCAAGTTCTTACCAACAATGTTGATGAACTCTTGAATATCAGTGCCCTTAAAGTTAGCCGCATATTGTTCAGACCAAGCAAGTTGTGGTGCGAGTAATGATGCCCCCATGACTATGCCAGCGATTAGTCTGCGTCTAATCCTTTTATTATTCATTGTAATACGTCCCCTAAAACCTTTAATTGCGGCAAGCTCAATTATTTATTGCAGCAGCCTTTATTTTTATTGGTTGCTGCTCTTTTATTGCGGCAAGCTAAACATAATTTCGATCAGTTGACCTTCACGCTCAACCATTAAGGCAATTTCAGTCATTTCTGGTAATTGCCCCATTACTTCCAATGCTTGACCCATATTGGTCAAGTCATAACCATTAATCGATTTTGCCAAATCATTGGGCTTAAAACCCGCCTCAATAAATAGCTTTCTGTCTTTACCGGGATTGAGTCGGTAGCCCGCGAGCTCTCCACCACTTTTAACGGGTGAGATTGCTAAGTAATCGGTAATTTTACTGGGATCAGCCAAGATTTGTTCACGTGACTGACTTAACTCACGGGCCACTTCACGGTTTTTACGTTGATCTATTTTTCTGCTTTTAGGTAAGCTCTTGGCTTGTTGCAGTTGCTGATTAGCATTGCTGTTGGTGTTGTATTCAAGTCCATCCAACATCAAGGTTTCGTATCTGCCACTGTTAGTGATAATAATACGATCGGCATAGACCTCTTTTAACGACGCTGATGTGCCTTTAATTTTGTCGCCCAAGCCATAGGTATCTTGGCTACCGCTTGACGCAATCACCGCTAAACCTTTTTGCTCAGTTGTTGATGCAACCACGCCAGTCAATTGAATTGACAGCGATGTTTTGGGTGCGTCGGTAATAACCTCTTCTGTTGGAGCAACTTTAGGTTTGGTAGAAGTACCGTCAGTACGCCCAAATAACCCTAAATCGTGCAAGCCTGAGATGTTAACTGCCCCCGAAACTGTCGAAGAGGCAGGTGTCGGCGTCCAGCGAGAAACAGCTGAATTTTCAGGAACTAACTTCCATGTGATCTGCGCTAATAGAAACAGCATTAGCACAACACCGATACTAAATATCGCGGAGCTAACAGGTTTTTGAGGCACTGTAGCCGCTTTAGTTAAAAACTTATCTAATAAATCCATATTTATGTGGACCCTCTGCACAGGTCTCTGTTCTGATTATGATAATTTAGCCAATCCTGACTCATGCTAACCTACACTGCACCCCGCAACAAGCCCATAACAGCAGCAATGTTGGCGATAATAGGCCAAACATGCTAACTTTACGCGCCTTAAAAGGGTGTGAAGCACGCCACTATTATACGAGTAGGGACACACTCATTTGTATCTTAATACTCAGCTTGTGAACTTACCCCTACTTTAACAAAGGTTAATCTACCACTGGAGTCGCTCATGAACGACAACGAGCAACAAGCAGAAAAAGTCAGGCTAGATAAATGGCTCTGGGCCGCACGCTTCTATAAGACTCGCGCCATCGCAAAAGAGATGATTAATGGTGGTAAAGTACACTACAACGGCCAACGTACCAAATCGAGTAAATATGCCGAGGTAGGGGCCACCATTAGATTAAGGCAAGGGTATGACGAAAAAGAGATCGTCATCATAAAAATGTCCGAACATCGCCAAAAAGGGTTAATCGCGCAAACCCTTTATGAAGAAACACCGCAAAGCATAGCTAAACGTGAGACATATGCCGAGCAAAGACGTTTAAATATACTTCATAATCCCGCTCCAGAGCAGAAGCCGGATAAGAAGCAGCGTCGTCAAATCATGCGCTTTAAAGAAAGCTAAAATTGGAATACCGAAATGACTAAAGACAATTTATATCGTTACCTGTTCGAGAACGCTAGCGTGCGTGGTGAATTGGTACAACTAGAAAAGAGCTACCAAGAAGTCATTGCAGCGCATGACTACCCACTGGCCATTCAACATCTATTGGGTGAATTGATGGCTGCGACATCACTGGTAACAGCCACATTAAAATTCAGCGGCGATATTAGCATTCAATTGCAAGGTGATGGCCCGGTATCATTAGCCGTCATAAATGGTAATAACCTACAGCAGCTGCGCGGCGTTTCTCGCTGGACTGGAGACATTGCCAATGATGCTCCACTACAAGCTCTGTTTGGCAAAGGACACATGGTTATCACCTTAACGCCTAATGATGGCGAGCGTTACCAAGGTGTGGTCGCACTCGACAAGGAAACATTGGGCGAATGTTTAGAGGCTTATTTTGAACAGTCAGAGCAGCTACCGACTAAAATAAAGCTGTTTGCAAACACTAAGCAAGCGGCCGGTATATTCCTGCAAGTGTTGCCTACTGACGGCGAGCATAATGACGATTTCGAACACTTATCAGTGTTGACTGAAACCGTTAAGCAAGAAGAGCTATTTGAGCTTGAAGCCGAGGATGTACTGCATCGCTTGTACCATGAAGAAGAGGTCCTTTTATTCGACCCTGTTGCGGTTACGTTTAGCTGTACATGTTCAAAAGAGCGTAGTGCTCAAGCGATTCGCACCGTCGCTAAAGAAGAGATTGATTCTATTATTGCAGAGGAAGGTAAAATCGAGATGGGTTGTGAGTACTGCAATAGTAAGTATGTATTTGACAGCATTGATGTCGAAGCGATTTATGCTATTGCCCCAAGCAGTGATGTCACTCAGTAGTCATTAAATTAATTAAATCGATTAAAGGCGCTCATTGAGCGCCTTTTTTATGATTAAAATCTGCCCTCCTAACATGAATATCGGGCACCATGATGTAGCAGTAGTCACTTTTTAAGCTTTTTTTTGAACTAGTGCACATATTCAATTGCGCATACGTTACAATCGCCTCAGACAAAATAGCTGGCGCCATAGACCGGCAAACTTAAACGACCCTACAGATGGAGACCTTACACATGGCGGATGGATCTAACCGCGAGTACCTTAACCTCTCTACAGGCCAATTAGTCGAGCTTGCGTTAGCACGCGGCGAAGGTGAATTGACTGCAAACGGTGCTTTAGTTGCAAAAACCGGCGAACGTTCTGGTCGTTCACCCAATGACCGCTTTATCGTGAAAGAGTCTAGCTCAGAAGCTGATATTGAATGGGGCCCCGTCAACAAGCCATTTGAAGCTGACGCTTTTACCGCCCTTTGGGATCGTGTTGAAGCATACTTAGCGGATAAAGACACTTTCGTATCGAATCTAGAAGTCGGTGCAAGTAAAGAGCATTACCAGCCTGTTACTGTAACAACTGAATATGCATGGCACCAACTATTCGCCCGTAATCTTTTCATCATTCCAGAAGAGTTTAATGCGGCTGATAAGCCGACTTGGCAGATCATCAATGCACCCGGTTTTGAATGTGTGCCAGAGCGTGACGGTACTCATTCAGATGCGACTGTCATCTTAAATTTCGCAGAACGCAAAGTGCTACTTGCTGGCCTTAAATATGCTGGCGAGATGAAAAAGTCGATGTTCTCGGTACAAAATTTCCTACTTCCAGCGAAAGGTGTATTACCAATGCACTGCTCAGCTAACGTGGGTACTGACGGCGACACCACACTGTTCTTCGGTCTATCAGGAACGGGCAAAACAACCCTTTCAGCTGATCCTAAACGTTTCCTTATCGGTGATGATGAACATGGCTGGGCACCTGGTGGCGTATTTAACATCGAAGGCGGTTGTTACGCAAAGTGTATCGATCTTAGTGAGAAGAACGAGCCTGTGATCTGGGATGCTATACGTTTCGGCACTGTACTTGAAAACGTCGTCACCGATGAGAACCGTGTACCTGATTACACAAACTCTTCACTGACAGAAAATACCCGTGCAGCCTATCCACTTGAGCACATCGCTCAACGTAAAGAGGAAAACTGCGGTGCAGAGCCTCATGCAGTTGTATTTCTAACATGCGACGTTTCGGGTGTATTACCACCGGTTTCTAAGCTAACCAAAGAGCAAGCTGCGTATCACTTCTTGTCGGGTTATACCGCTAAAGTGGGTTCTACTGAGATGGGTTCAACAGCCGCCATTCAGTCAACGTTCTCAACTTGCTTCGGCGCACCTTTCTTCCCACGCCCAGCAGGCGTATATGCTGAGCTATTAATGAAGCGTATCGAATCATTTGGTAGCCAAGTGTACTTGGTCAATACAGGTTGGACTGGTGGTCCACACGGGATTGGTAAGCGTTTTGATATCCCAACGACTCGCGCCATTGTCGATGCGATAGTCAGCGGTGAGCTAAAAGATGTTGAAACTGAGCACCTTGAAAAGCTAAACCTACATGTACCAGTGTCGGTCACAGGTGTAGACAGTAATTTGTTAAACCCAATCAACACTTGGGAAGATAAGCAACAATACGCAGAGTTTGCACAGCACTTAGCTGACAGCTTTAAAGCTAACTTTGAAAAATACCAAGTGCCTGATGCAATCAAGAATGCAGGACCAAACGCTTAACGCCAATCATTAGCGTAAGTGCTTAAAAATCCCCGTTTAGCTCAGCTAAACGGGGATTTTTTTTGACTTAAAATCGTTAGTTTAACGATTAGATTCAGCCCTTAATAAGTAAAGTGAATCAAACTTAAAGTAAAGTCTACTTGACTTATATATCAAACAAGCCTAACTTTAAGTCAAGCTTACTTTACATTACAGCAAAACAAAAGGAACTGTATCGATGAAGAACATACTAAGTGCAATCTGTGCCAAAGGGCTGCCTAAGCGCGATCTGAAAAATGCCAATCGGGTTAACCTACTGGCACTGCTTTGGGCGCTGACCCTTATGATTAGCACCTATTTAGCCAAAACGGATATGCTTGATAGCGTACTCACTCTTACTATCGCCTTTGGGATACATACCGTTATAGGTATCGCTATGCTGCTGTCTTACAAACACTTTCTCACCCAACTCGATGAATTGGAACGTAAAGTACAGCTTGATGCATTAGCGCTAGCTGTCGGTGTTGCCATTATTAGCTTTTCTAGCTATTCAATCTTAGCTAAAGCAGGTACCTTACCGCCTTTAAACAGCTCTTATCTCATTGCACTCATCGCCTTGACCTATATGGTTGGCATTATTAAAGGAAGGTTAGCCTACCGATGAAAAATCGTCTCAAAGTACTTAGAGCTGAACGAGATTGGACCCAAGCTGATCTGGCTGACAAACTCGAAGTTTCACGGCAAACCATCAATGCGATTGAAAAAGGCAAGTACGATCCCAGTTTACCGCTGGCCTTCAAAGTTGCCCGTTTATTCGAGATGCCAATTGAAGCTATCTTCGAAGATGAAACAGAAGTAGAAGTGGGTTAGGTAAATAGGTCCTCCTTACGGGAGGACTTATTCATTGGCGCAATGGATGTCTCATTCTATAGCTGCAAATACCTCACCTTTCCCTTTTCGTGGACAAAGCGACACTATCTGCGTGACTTTATGTATTTATGGTTCCAATGACCTGCGGTGGTGCTGGACAGGATCTCCGAATGTCTTGATCACATGGTCAATGATGTTCCCGACATCATAACGACATTTCCCATATCCCTATGGGTCAGATGTGAATGAGCGACCGTATGTGCAGACGCGACTGAAGCTCGCTGTCATGCTTTATGAAAGAATGGGTCACTGTAAGCTCAACGAAAACATCTGACTTCCAGAGATGGATGATGCCGGGAATAAAATTGGCCCTGTTTTCGACGGCCTCGACCACATCTTCACTGGGTTAGAAAAGTACAAGCATTCGGCCATTGAGTTCACAACAGAAAACGATAAAACTCATTGTTCCCTTCAAACTAACGGTTAACAACCATTCCCCATCAAAGTTGCCGGAGTACGTTGAAGACTTCTTATAAACCAAAGTCCTTAATGCCATACCGTAACTCGACCAATCAGCATAATTAGACACAGTTATCCTATTGCACTCATTGGCATTTTGATGAAATATAAAGGACTTATAATAATTCTAAATTGATCTAATAGATGGATATCCTATCATGCGCCTAACACCCATCCAGACGAGGAACGTCGCCCTTACTGGCCTTATTGCGCTTGCGACAAGTGCCACCAGCTTATGCACTGTTGCAGCTGAACACGACACCCCGCCTCAACTGGCAACAACTTACGTTAATGACGCCATTTTACCGCCTAATATTGAATGGCATGGAAAAAGCGAATCGCTGTTAGCGGCTCCTGACAGTGAGTGGGCGACCCCTTTTGAAAAGAACGGCCTTAAAACCAGCCCAAGTTACGACGAAACATTTGCCTGGTTAGATAAGCTCATTGCCCAAAGCGATATGCTTAAAAAAGTCAGCATAGGTAAAAGCCCGCAAGGGCGTGATATTTGGATGATTGTCGCGTCCAAAGAGGGTGCCGAAGATGCCGTCACGTTACTGAAGAACAGTAAACCAAGTGTGTTAGTACAAGCGGGGATCCACTCAGGCGAAATCGACGGTAAAGACGCTGGCATGATGTTACTACGAGATATCATCTTCGGCGGTAAAGCATCGCTGCTTGACCATGCTAACTTACTGTTTGTGCCTATTTTCAGCGTCGACGCCCACGAGCGCTCAACAGAATATAATCGCGTCAATCAGAGAGGCCCGTTAAACATGGGTTGGCGTACTACCGCCAATAATCTCAACCTTAATCGTGACTACGCTAAAGCTGATACACTCGAAATGCAGCATATGCTGCGGGCTATCAATATCTGGCAACCTGAACTGTATATTGACATACACGTTACCGATGGCATCGACTATCAGTACGATGTTACCTTTGGCTATAACTTAGCTCAAGGTCAGAGCCCTGCAAGCTATAAGTGGTTAGAGCACAGTTATCGCCCAGCAATTGAAGCAGCGCTTGTTAATGAAGGTCATACCCCCGGGCCACTAGTGTTCGCGCTAGACAATACAGACATCACTAAAGGAATGTCTTTGTGGAACGCCAGTCCGCGTTTTTCTAATGGCTACGGCGACGCACGCCATCTGCCGACCATCTTGATAGAGAACCACAGCTTAAAACCGTTTAAGCAGCGAGTACTTGGCACTTATGTCATGCTCGAAGCCACGTTGAAAACCATTGGCAAAGAATCAACCAAGCTAAAGACTGCTATTCAGCAAGATAAGTATCGCTACTCGCCACGACTCACATTAACTTGGAAACAAGAACAGCAGAAACAGGGTTGGGACTTCAAAGGCATCGGCTACTCAATGGAGCAAAGTGCCATTAGTGGTAGCGAGATTGTGCGTTGGAATGGTGAGCCCAAGCTATACGAGAACTTACCAGTGATTGGGGGGACTAAAGCAGATATCAAAGTTAATCGTCCAACGGCGTATTTTGTGCCGCCTCAATGGACAGACGTAATTGAGCGATTGAGTATTCACGGTATCCGCATGACCACCCTCACCAAACCAAGCAAACAAAAGTTGCAACAATATCAATTTGCAGGCGCTAAGTTTGGCACTGCTGATTACGAAGGCCACCAGCGCGTCGAAGCCAAGGTCAGTAGTAGCAACATCACCACAACGTTACCCGTCGGTACAGTCCGTATCGATACCGAGCAACCTTTGGGTGACTTAGCCATACTGCTGCTTGAACCACAATCGCCTGATTCACTGTTTCAGTGGGGTTTCTTTAACCCTATTTTCACTCGCACCGAATATATTGAAAACTACGCGGTTGAACCACTGGCGGCCAAAATGCTTAAACAAGACCCTGCATTGCAAGCTGAGTTTAATGAAGCATTAAAAGACAGTGAATTTGCTGCCGACCCTAAGGCAAGACTGCGTTGGTTCTATGAGCGTAGCCCTTACTATGATAACGAATACCAAAAGTACCCAGTACTGCGCAGTAACTAGCTTGTCAGATTAAACCTAGATAAGCATAGCTTTACATTCACTTAGCTAAAAGCAGCGCCATAAGGCGCTGCTTTAGTAACGCCTATCTAGCTCAAGCTTTCTTGAATCCTGAGATGGCATAGGTCAGCGGTAAACGCTGGCCTTGCTGCTCTACATAAAAACGCTCGCATTGTGTTTTACCTGCCGGTAACTCGACTTCAACAGCCTCTTTGGTTAGCCCCTCAAAACAATCATAGGGGCTGAAGGGAAACTCATTGAATGACTCAATTTCAATACCTGCACCAATCAACGCATTAATGACATCTGATAAAGAGTGCGCCCAACTGACAAAAGTATCGGTTTCATCTGTCGCATTCTCGGTGTAGGTAGCCTCATCTTCGATATCGGGTTCATCTTGATGAAAATAGCTATAACCTTCAAAGACAGCCTGAGCTGGATGAAACTCCACCATATAGAACTGACCACCAGCATTGAGTTTACTCGCAATGGTCTGTGCCCACTGGTCTAAATCGGGTAACCACACGATTGCGCCATAAGAGGTAAACACGATGTCGAATCGCCCCGCGACCTGCTCAGCCACGTTATAAACATCGGTACAAACGAAATCAGCATTTAATCCCGCTTGTGCCGCCAGTAAATTGGCTTGCTCAATCGCGGCAATAGAGAGGTCCACACCAGTCACTTTGGCGCCAAGTCGTGCCCACGATAACGTGTCTAAGCCAAAATGGCATTGCAAGTGTAATAGGCTTTTGCCTTCTACATTCAACGCTGCTAGCTCTATCTCTTGTAAAGAGCTATTACCCTTTAAAAAGCCAGCAACATCGTAAAAATCAGAAGTGACATGGGTTTGCACGCGGCGATCCCAACCTTGCTGATTTACTGATAAATAATTCATAAGTTTGCTTCCATTCTAAAGTACGCAAATTAATTTGACTCTTTGCTATCAACGCCTTGAGTAAAATCACCAATAATGTCGACTTTAGCCAAATTGATGAGAGAATTCACCACTGCGAATCAAGGTAACAATAAAACATCATAATTAAAACAATTAGATAACCACTTGGCACGTTATCTGCAGACATTAAAAAGCAAAGCAGTATGACTAAATATTGATCACTAAAATAAAAAACAAAAATAACAAGGACATCTTCTAATGAAACTACTCTCTAGCCTTTTTGCCGCAGCGATTACGCTAACCCTCTCCGGTTGCATCATCAATGTTAATGGCGCGAGTGCCGGTCCTATGGATCACCAGAAAAAAACAATTAAGATTGAAGCCGCTGGCATCGACACACTCATCGCCGATACGGGTGCTGGAGACTTGAAGATCCAAGGCATTGAAGGACTCACTCAGATCACCGTCATTGCCGACATATACACCTATGGCGATGTTAAAGCCGATTTAAGCTTAAATAGAAAGGGGAGCAACGCAAAATTGATCGCCGAGTTTGACAGCAATATCAACTTCAGCCGCTCTCCCTATATTGATTTAACCATTCAAGTACCCGCCACTATGATGCTTAAGCTTGAAGATGGCTCTGGTGATATTGAGATCAAAGATGTCTCAGCAAATATCGACCTTGAGGATGGCTCAGGTGATCTTTGGATTCAAGGCGGACATAACCTCAGCATCATCGACGGCTCTGGCTCAGTATCAATTAGCAACACCACAGGCAAGCTCACCCTAGAAGATGGTTCTGGGTCTATCAACGTAAAAGGGATCGGTGGCGATACCAACATTAATGATGGTTCTGGAGATATGACGGTCACCAACATCAATGGCCATGTCGTTATTGACGACGGCTCTGGTGACATCGAAGTCGACAACACCAAAGGCCTTAGCATTGTTGATTCAGGTAGCGGCGACCTCAGCGTCGACAATATCAACGGCTCTGTGAGCATGAACTAATTCGGCATTGAGTCGAATTAGTCATCCAGATAAGCGATTCAAACTCGCTTTTAAAACTAACTCTTAAATGAGTAAACCTTCCCGGCGCAGGTGCTGTTGTCGATTAATGTGCTTACCGGTCAGTTATGCTGACCGAAAGCACACTAGAGTACAGCAGTGCCCTGCCCACCCCATTTAGCTTTATCTCAGCGACATCCCCTATCTAAAGCCTAACTCCGAAACATTGAAATTGATGGTGCCAATGACCTGCGGCCAACGGCAGTACAGATATTCCCATCGAATATTGGCGGCTGAGGGTTGTATCTAAGATCTCAAACAACAAGGAAATAGGTTTTACCCCAATCAAGTGAAAGATGGACAATAGTTAACTTTACATAACAAATTAAAGGTTTACTGTTTTTGACTTAATATCCCACACTATAAATGATTAAAAAATGTCTATGAAAAAGATATTAGTTCCTCTATTCATCGCGCTTGGCGTTAGTGCTTGCGACACCAATAAATTAGATCTAACTGACCTTAATCAGGCCCAAAAAGACCAGCTTGGTGAGGTTGTCAGTGATTACCTCGTTCAGCACCCTGAGTTCTTAATTAAAGCGTCTGAGAAATTAAACCAACAGAAAAAAGCTGAAATGGCCCAGAAAGCAGTTGAAGTTGCGGTCTCAATGGCCAAACAACTCACTCAAGACAAGAAAACACCTTTTATAGGTCCTCAAGATAGCAAAGTAAGTGTTATTGAGTTTTTTGATTATCAATGTGTATATTGCTCAAAAATATCACCGATTATTACGCAATTGATCCAAGATAATCCTGATGTGAAATTTATTTTTAAAGAGACGCCCATATTCGCGCAACGCTGGAAGCCTTCTATGTATGCAGCAAAAGTAGGTCAATGGATTTTTAAACAAAAGGGCAGCAAAGCCTATATGACTTACCATGACAGTATTTTTGCTACTGGAAAGAATGAAGGAAAGCTCACTAAAGCAGATATTAATCAGCAAGCACAACTTGCTGGTATCCAAATAGCTGATTTTGAAGCCGCTGAACATAAAACTGATGGTATAGATGATAATTACCAACTTTTTTCTCAGCTTGGTTTCCAGGGAACACCTGCACTTATTGTGATGCCAACGTCTAACCCAACCGCAGAGAATATAAAAATAATCAGTGGATTTAACCCTGATAAATTAAAAAATACCATTGAGGAAATGAAAAAAAGTCTTCAATAACCCAGAGAAAATATGAGAGGGAGCTGACCTAATGTTGTCGCAAAATTGAAGCCCCTCCATATACCTGATAAACACAAGATAGCCAAACTAAAAGCGACCTCAACGTCGACAATATCAACGGCTCCGTGAGCATGGGCTAATTCGATATTGAGTCAAATTTGTCATCCAGATAAGTGATTCGAACTCACTTTTATAACTCATTCTTAAAATTTGGTCTAAAATTAACTCTGAACAGAGCAAACTTTCACGGCGCGGGTGCTGTTGTCGGTTAATGTGCTTTCGGTTGGTTATGCCGACCGCAAGCGTATTAAAGTACGACAGTGTCCTGCCCACCCTTTCAGGATCTCAGCTGGATTATCAGCTGAGGTTCGATAATCTCCTTCAGCTTTATCGTCACTCCGTAATCCAAAGTTAACTTCAATATTGTTGGTTCCAATGGTCTGCGGTGATGTTGGGGACTATTCGTGAACACATGATCAGTGATGCTCCTTACATCATAATGACACTCCTCATATCGCTATAGATCAACTCAAAATGAACAACCTGATGGCCAGATACACGCTTTAGCCTAATATGCATGAAACGCCACGACATGTATTTTGTCTTGAAGCTAATGAGCAGCTTGATACATCTGTGGTTCCAATGACTGCGGCCAGCGCATGTGCAGACGCTACTGAGGCTCGCCGCAAGTTCGTCTGACCTCCAGGGATGGAGGGAATGCCAAATTCTGTATGGAACAGAATTGGCCCTGTAAGCTCTACGATGGCATCCATGCCATCAAAGACCTCAGCCGCATCTACACTGGTTTATAAAAGCACAACGGTCCAACATTTGTGTTTTCAATTTAAAAAAACTAGATCCAACTCTAAATCCGAAGCTATCAAATAACACCCACTTCCCCATCGAAGTTGCCGAAATACAGAGATAAAAATGCCGTAGAACCATCATGGTCTTTCCCGTGCATCCATGCACTTCAAGACATTCAGGCATCCTGCCTATCAGATGTGGGCATAGCTTTCGCGGGACAGGTCGTTCCTTGGCATCCGTGCCATCACGACATTCGTAAATCCATTTACATCAGATGTCCCATCGGAAGCGTTAGGCTATTTCGAATAAGTATGAGGCCTGTACTCGACGCATGTAACTTCGTCGGGGCGTCGTGGTGGATGCAAGGAGGATAAGGACGAGCAGTGTGTGGGCGAAGCGCCACGACTTTGGTCAAGCGCAGCTTGATACTCTACCTTCTATGATTCCAACTGCTAGCCACAAACACTCGACAGAATGTCGGAATGCCCAATGGTTAACCATCGTTGGCTATCAACGCCAACTTCTTCGACCTTGGCCACTTCTTTAACGCTATTTCTCGTTTAAGCGCATCACTGCGACCGCCTACCGTTTCAGAGTAGACCAAGCTCAACGGGCCTTTACCGCGTAAGAACTTGGCTGACTTGGCATTACCACTCTGGTGTTCGTTAAAGCGCCGTGCAACATCCGTGGTAACGCCTGTGTATAGGTGGCCGTTTGCACAGCGCACCATATACAAAAACCAGACTGACTCGGTTGCCACTACTTAGCAGTTTCCTTATCCAGACTCTTATCTAAACCATTACCTAAACCTAGCAAGCCAATGAAGAAGGCGTACTCTTGTGCTTTGTCTTCATATTGGCGATAACGACCACTCTTACCCCCATGTCCCGCTTCCATATCGGTATCAAACAGCAGCACATTATCGTCCGTCTTCATATCACGCAGCTTCGCAACCCACTTCGCAGGTTCGAAATACTGCACCTGTGAGTCATGCAAGCCTGTCGTCACCAACAAGTGGGGGTAGGCTTGTGGTGTTACATTGTCATAAGGCGCGTAACTCAGCATGTAATCGAAATAGGTTTTCTCGTTCGGATTGCCCCATTCGTCATACTCGTTGGTCGTTAGCGGAATAGATTCATCCAACATAGTGGTGACCACATCCACAAACGGCACGTGAGCTGCAACCGCAAAATAGCTTTGTGGTGCTTGGTTTATCACTCCGCCCATTAACAAGCCACCCGCACTGCCACCCGCCGCAACGACTTTGTTTTTATCGGCATAACCTTGCGCAGTTAATGCTTGGGTAACATCAACAAAATCATTAAAGCTATTTTGCTTATTGAGCATACGACCATCGTCATACCAACTACGCCCAAGCATTTCCGAACCTCGAACATGCGCGATGGAATACACAAAGCCGCGATCGAGCAAGCTTAAAATCGAGGAGCTAAAGTCGGGTTCAACCGTATAACCGTATGAGCCATAGCCATACTGATACATTGGGTTAGTACCGTCCTTATTGAACATATCTTTACGGTAGACCAGGGTTACCGGTACCTCTTTACCGTCTCTGGCTTTAATAAAGACACGTTCTGCTTGGTAAAGCTCTGCATCAAAGCTACCAAGCACTTGTTCTTGCTTAAGCAGTTGGCGTTGATTTGGTTCGGTGAGATCATACTCATAGACAGATTCAGGCGTGGTTGGGCTAGAGTAATACACTCGAAGTTTATCACTCAGTTGGTTGGCATTCACATCAAAGCCGACAACATAGGCAGGGTCATTGAATTTAAGCTCAAAGCCCGCGGTGATATCAAAGTTTTGGTTTTTTACTGGGTACACATGGATCCGACTGATACCACGCTCACGTGTTTGCACCACCATGTATTGCTTTAACAGTAAAACGTCTTCAATTCTCGATTGCTCATCGTGGCCAATCACATCTTGCCAAGCGTGTTTGTCAGCAGCTTGATCAACCGCCACTTTCATTAATCTAAAGTTACTCGCCTGCCAGTTGGTTAAGATGTAATAGCTATCACCCAATTTAGAGACTGAGTACTCATGCCCCTCTTCGCGAGGCAGTACCGGCTTAAACTCGCCTAAGGCTGCATTGGCATTGAGCATTAACACTTCACTGGTAACGGTACTTTCAGCGTACAAGGCAATCGAGGTTTCATCGAGCGATTTGCCTAGGCCAATGTAGAATGTGTCGTCTTTCTCTTCATACACCAATACATCTTCAGTTTGAGCCGTCCCTAGCTTATGACGGAACACTTGATATCCGAGCAAAGTTTGTGGATCTTTAGCGATATAGAATAGATGCTGATTGTCATTTGCCCATACCACGTCCCCGTCAGTGCCTTCGAGCTTATCTTTGATTAGCTCACCACTGTTAAGATCTTTAAAATAGAGGGTGTAAATTCGGCGACTAAGCAGATCTTCAGCAAACACCAATGTCGTTTCATCAGGGCTGACCGACACCCCGCCTAAACCATAAAAATCATGACCCTTAGCGCGCTCATTGACATCGAGTAACACCAACTCTTCACTGCTTGCCAACTCGACTTTTCTGGCAACAACTGGGTATTCAAAACCTGCTTTGTAATAGCGGTAATACCAATGGTTATGCCAAAAATAAGGCACACTCGACTCATCTTTATCGAGTCTGCCAATCAGCTCTTCAAATAACTGTTTTTTGAGTGCGTCGTAAGGCTTAAATTGCGCCACGGTATATTCATTTTCAGCATTAAGGTGAGCAATGATTTTAGGGTCTTTACGCTCATCGTCACGCATCCAGTAATAGTCATCGACACGAGTTTCACCATGCAGCTCCATGATATGCGGAACTTTGTCAGCTTTAGGGGGTTCGATTTGTGGTTTTACGGTCATATTAGTACATCCGAGTAGCATTACGGTGCTTAGTGTAAGAGCGAAAATCAATTTCATGTGGCACATCCTTATGGGCAAAAGTATCGCGGCGAGACAATTCATCACCATGGCCACACTTCTGTATTCGCCAGCTTGTCATTTTAATCAAATTGACGCAACATGGCGGCGCTTATCTAATCAACAAACGTAAGATAAGCATAATTCTCAGGGCGGGGTGTAACTCCCCACCGGCGGTAAGTTATTAACTGATGACCGATTTCATTGAATGAAGTGGGCCATTACGACATAAAAGCCCGCGAGCGCCTACCGATACGACAAGAGGTCCACAGGTAGGGTCAGCAGATCTGGTAAACACGCCTTAGTGATGACGCACGTCATATTGAGGTTGCACCTACTCCAGAGCCGACGGTAATGAATACTACAGCGCACTATGTCGCTGCATGTACTAAGTCCGGATGAAAGAGAATATAAGAATACGCTAGTCATCCAAAGTGCTTTTACGCATTGCGGTGAATACGCACAGCTCTTATTAAGCATATGCCTTTGTCATTTTTATATGACCAAAGTCACATGTCATTTTCTGTACGCCCTGATTCTGGCAACCCAATGTAGTTTATTAAAGGATGTTAACCATGAATCAGTCTTTACTCGCGCCTTATGGCAATGCTATCGAACGTGTCAATGCAGCACTTATCGCCCTCCAACAAGGAAAAGGCGTCTTGGTTGTTGATGATGAAGATAGAGAAAATGAAGGCGACCTTATCTATGCAGCAGAAACACTAACCAATGAGCAGATGGCGCTATTAATTCGTGAATGCAGCGGCATTGTATGCCTTTGCCTTACCGATGAGCGCATTGCGCAACTTGAGCTGCCCCCCATGGTCGCTAACAACAACAGCCAATACGGTACAGCCTTTACGGTCAGCATCGAAGCTAAAGTTGGTGTCACCACTGGCGTATCGGCAGCAGATCGAGTCACCACGGTAAAAGCCGCTATCGCTGATGGCGCAAAACCTGATGATCTTGCGCACCCAGGGCATGTCTACCCGCTACGTGCTCGACCTGGTGGCGTATTGGAGCGTCGTGGCCATACCGAAGGCACCGTTGATTTAATGAAGCTTGCTGGATTGAAACCTTTTGGCGTTTTGTGTGAAGTGACTTTGCCCGACGGCACGATGGCGCGTTTACCTGAGATTATCAGTTTTGGTCAGCAACATGATATGCCCGTACTGACGATTGAAGACATTGTGGCTTTTCGTAACTCGCAGTAATGCCGTTGAATAACCATTGAATTAGCTGCTCTAACTTCTTGTTCCACGCTCTAATTATACCAGTAGACCGCATTTTTATGCGGTCTACTTCTTTGCCTAGATCTATTCCCCTCAAAGATAAAATCGCTTAAGCGAAAGCATTTTTCTAGCCAAGCTAACGATAAGATAATTTAGCAACAACGCATCTATTAGCATTTCAGGTAATTGACAGTGTCAAAAAAAAACCAATTAGAAGAAAGTTTTAGTCACTGCATTGACACTAACAACTAAATTCGTGACCTAGATTAGACTTTGGTGAATTAACTGAGACACCACAATCTTGATATGGTTATTATTTGGCGCGTTTTTAATCTCATCTTTTTATTTTTAATGATTAAAACAACAATGTTGATAATTAGAGTATTACGCGAAAGGGTTGTCGCCGAATGTTAAGCCTATTGAACCGCTTAAGCTTTAAACAAAAGCTATTCTTATTTGCCTCATTGCCAATGTTTATATTGGTGGTGTTTGCTGTGCTGCATTCCATATCGCTATTTAAGCAATATCAAAGTGCCTCCGCGAATGCGTTAACCACCCAGGTCACTCTCGGCGTTGAGAACGTCATTTTCGAGCTACAAAAAGAGCGCGGTTTATCAGCTGGCTACTTAAGCAGTGGCGGCAAAAAATTTGCCACTGAGCTACAGCAGCAGTGGCAAACCACAGATCAAGCATTACAAAATTTAGCCCATAACAGCTCACTTAAGAACGTAATACAAACCAGCCAAGACGACTATCCGTTAATGATTGCACTACAGGAGCGGATTGACCGCAGCAGTGCTGAACGCAAACGCTTGACACAGTTTCGTCGCCAAGTGCTCAATCTCGACAATAGTCAGTACTTTAATTATTACTCGCAACTAAATCAAAAACTGATCAATTTTGCCTCGCAACTGCGCTTGAAAAGTGAAGATTCCTACCTAGTAATGATTCAAGCCGATCTTGTAAACACCTTAAAAATCCAAGAGCTAGCAGGGCAAGAGCGCGGCTTAGTCAACCAGCTGCTTGCGGCGCCAACAATAAACCTTGACTCATACGGTGCCATTTTAAGCATCAGCAACCAGCTTAATAATTCCATTAACAACGCTAGATTGTTAATGACAAAAGATAATCGCACTAAGTTGAATGCATTTTTGAATAGCCCTGAACAACAAGAGATCCAAGCGTTACGACAAAAACTACAACAACAAGTTGGCCTCATCAAACATGCACGCATCATTAGTGATCTCATGGGCCATCAGGGCTTAATGCATGACTTCTATCGCTCAGTCACATCGGCAAAGCAGACGGATAACATGAGTTTTGAGCAGCACTATGCTGAACTCGGAATAGCCCTTACAGAGATTAAGCGCAAGCAAAACTTAACTGAGCATCAACTGCAACTCATTGCCGCTCTTGAACGCACTGTTGATCGTTACTCTCAGCACCTACAGCAGATTAAAAGCACGCAACAGCCATTCCTGAGCACCACAACAATTGTGGATGAATACACGGCAATGCATCAAGCCTTACAGCGATTACAAAACCAAACCCCAGTGATTAGCAGCGCACATTGGTGGTCAATGGCCAGTGCGGGGATCGAATTGTTGCATCAAATGAACATTCAACTGACAGAGAAAATAGCCCGTCAAAGCGATATCGAAAAACAACAGATTTTGTACTCTCTGTATATTAATCTGCTCACTGGCATATTGTTTTTCTATATTATATTTATCTTAGGTAAATACATCGGCAATAGCCTTATCAATTCAATCACCGTCATAGTACGTGATGTTGAAAAGATGGCAAAAGACCCAAATCTACAGCTGAAAATTGAGATTAAAGGCAACGATGAATTAGCACAAATATCCACCGCACTTAACCAAATGCTAAGCGAGCGCACGCTGGCCCAAATCTCATTACAACAAGCATCTGCGGTATTTGAACACTCTGCCGAAGGCATTATGGTGACCGATGCCGACAATCGTATCGAGTTGGTCAACCCCGCTTTTACTAAAATCACCGGTTATAACCTTGAAGACGTTAAAGGGCATAAACCGAGTATTTTAAGCTCCAACCATCATCATCCACAATTTTATCGTCAACTGTGGCAATCACTGGCTGACACCAATCATTGGGAAGGCGAGATCTGGAATAAGCGCAAAGATGGCAACGTTTATCCAGAGTATCTGTCGATCACTGCAGTAAAGAATGCCCAAGGTGATATTTGCCAGCACATAGGTTTATTCCTGGATGTGAGTAACCATAAGCAGTATGAACAAGACTTGTGGTACAAGACTAATTACGATTCACTGACTAAGCTGCCTAATCGCCATCTGTTTTCATCACGATTACAGCACGCCATTGATACCGCAAGCCAACATCAATCTCAGATTGCCGTTTTCTTAATCGATTTAGATCGTTTCAAATTCATTAATGAACTGCATGGTCATGCCGCTGGTAACAAAATCCTCAAACAATCAGCCATGCGCCTTGAAGCCGTACTGGGGCCGAAAGATTCTATTGCTCGTATCGGTGGCGATGAATTCGCCATTATCTCACCGCAACATAATACAACTGAAACTGCAGAGCATCTGGCGCAGAAACTAACAGAGGTGTTAGGGCAACCGATAAAGCTCGATGCGATTGAAAGTAATATATCCGCCAGCATCGGGGTCTCATTCTACCCAGAAGATGGCCAAGACATAGAGACGCTACTGAGAAACTCCGAAACTGCGATGTACCAAGCCAAGCGAGATGGCCGAGCACATTTCCAGTACTTCTCACCAGAGATGAACGTGGAGATGTTAGCGCGGATGCGACTCGAGCAACGGTTACGAAAAGCAGTAAAACAGTCTGAATTTTATTTGGAATACCAACCCGTTGTTGATATGCAGCGCGGCACAGTTGCCAGCGTTGAAGCGTTGATCCGCTGGCGAGATCCTGAGTTTGGCATTATCTCTCCCACGCTCTTTATTCCCATCGCTGAAGAGGCTGGGTTGATTGAATCGTTAGGGGAGTGGATTTTAAATCAAGCGCTTACCGACTTGGCTCTGTGGCATTCACAAGGTCATATGCTTAAAGTCGCCATTAACGTGTCTGGCCGCCAATGCATTAACTCTAATGGTCGCAGTTTTTATCAGATACTCAAGCAAGCGTTAGCACACCACTGCATAGCACCGCATTACTTGCATGTAGAGATAACAGAAAGCATGCTGATTGAAGACAAGCCTTATAGCTTACAGATCCTTAACTCGATCAGGCAGCTTGGTATCGATATCTACCTCGATGACTTTGGCACTGGCTATTCGGCATTAAGCTATCTTAACCAATTCCCTATTTCAGTGATCAAAATTGATAAGAGTTTCATCGATAACGCAACGGTTAACCAGTCTGATGCCAAACTCGTTAAAGCCATTGTTATGATGGGGCAAAGTTTAGAGATGCCACTTGTGGCCGAAGGAATCGAAACCGAAGAGCAATGGGATTTTTTACAAGCGCTCGGCTGCGACTATGCCCAAGGCTACTTAATGTCTAAACCATTATCCAGTGAAAAACTGCTTACCTTTCTTGAAAATGAAACCGCCATTAACCGTATCATTAACCGCAAAGCACTTAGCTATGTCGTTAATTAAGCTTAACCCTTTAGCGGTCATAAATTAAGCCCATAAAAAAAGAGCAGCCTAGCTGCTCTTTTTTTATGTACTAGCCGCGATTAAGCAGTGCTAGACATCACGCTGGCAGACTCTTCAACCGCCATTTGTGCTAAATCTTTATCGACGAAGAACAAGGCTTTGCCGTCTTCACCCACCAAACGAATTTTATCTACGATTGATTTGAATAGTTTCTCTTCTTCATGCTGCTCTGAAACATACCACTGCAAGAAGTTAAAGGTAGAGTAATCTTGATTAGAGAATGCTGCGTGAGCAAGCTCGTTAATCTTTTTAGTGATCAATTGCTCGTGCTCATAAGTGTATTCGAATAACGCCAGCAAAGAAGGGAAGTCAGCCTGTGGCGCTTCAATCGTCCCTAACAGTGGCATGCCACCTGTTTCACTGACATAAGTGAACAAACGGTGCATATGCCCCATCTCTTCATCAGCATGGGTGCGCATAAATTTAGCCGCGCCTTCAAAACCTTTGTCTTCACACCATGCACTCATCTGTAAGTACAGGTTAGAGGAGAAAAACTCCATGTTGATCTGGTCGTTTAATTGGTCAATCATCTTCTGGGCCAACATCTTAATTCCTCTGACTATTCTGTTTATGGTCGCTATTGTTATCAAGCTAGCGTAGAAATGCAATGAAATTTACTTAAGCTACTGTTTAATAAATAATAATGGTTTTCATTCACATAAAGAGGTGATTGCTAATATTGCGACTGTATGATTAAAAAACTCAAAAGAATCAGCCCTTAGCCTGAGCTGGCAAAAAGATAAAGTAATCGATGTAAGCCATAACCGAACGCTGATTTATTTGTCCTGTGGTAAGAAAAATAATCATAAAGCTGCGATCAGCTGTTAAAACTGCCAAGCAGATCATAGTCATCTACAATCACCATGGCATAATGCGCTATATTCGTTTTTACTTAACGTACTCTTATTAAGCCTCAAGGATAGATAGATGCAGACTCATGCAGACCCGTGTTCTCAACCTAGCCTAATGCATCCCACGCTGGCTATCGTAAAATTACTAGAGCAAGTGCAGCCGGTCACCGATTCAGAAGTCGTGTTACTGACACAAGCCCTAGGACGCGTCTTAGCTGAAGACCTAGCTTCTCATGTCGACCTACCTCCTTTCGACAACTCAGCAATGGACGGCTACGCCTTTAATTTTGATGAGCTTGACCCTGCTAAGCCGTTAACGCTTATCGGCGACTCTTTTGCCGGGCACCCGTTTACAGGCCAATGCGTTAAAGGCGGCTGCATTCGCATTATGACTGGGGCACCGGTTCCGGCTGGCTATGACACCGTTCAGATGCAAGAAAAAGTGACTGCTGACGGTACAAACATCAGCATTGAAGCGCCAAAGAAAAAAGGGGCAAACGTCCGCTATCGCGCTGAAGAACTCACTATTGGCACCAAAGTTCTTAAAGTAGGCACCCATATCGGGGCAGCCGAGATGGGAGTGCTTGCAACGATAGGCGCAAGTCAGTTACGTGTATTTCGTCCACTCAAAGTCGCTTTTTTCTCAACCGGTGACGAATTGCGCCCCGTCGGCAGTGAGCTTGGCCCTGGCCAGATTTACGACTCAAATCGATACAGTATTCAAGGCCTACTCAGCCGCGCTAACGTTGAGTGGATAGATCTCGGCGTCATTGAAGATGACAAAGAAGCAATTCGCCAAGCCTTTAAAACAGCTTCAGTAAGTGCCGATATGGTACTGACATCAGGCGGTGTTTCAGTCGGTGACGCAGACTATACCAAGCAAATTCTTGACGAAGAGGGTGAAATCACCTTTTGGAAGCTCGCCATTAAGCCCGGCAAACCGTTTGCATTCGGTCACTTAGGTGATGCTGTTTTCTGTGGACTTCCAGGCAACCCTGTTTCCTCTATGGTGACGTTTTACAAGCTTGTTTGGCCACTACTGCAAAAAATGCAAGGCCTACCCCAAGTTAAACCTGTCACATTCAAGGCCACGCTAACCCAAGATATTCGCAAGTTTCCTGGCCGAATGGAGTTCCAACGGGCGGTACTGAGCTATAACGAAGAAGGTGAAGCACAAGTCGCCGTCACTGGCGGACAAGGCTCTGGCATGTTGACTTCAATGACGTTAGCCAACTGTTTTATCATCTTAGAGCAAGATTGTGATGGCGTAGCCGCAGGCGAACGAGTGACGGTTGAGCCCTTCAATAGCGTACTAGCGTAAGAGACAAATACTAATGCCGAGTCAACACACCGTCACGGACGAGATATTAACTGACGCAGAAATATTGCGTTATAGCCGTCAAATATCCATTAAATCGATGGACTTTGAAGGACAGGAAAAGCTCAAACAAGCCAAAGTATTGATTATCGGTGCCGGCGGTTTGGGCTGTGCAGCCAGCCAGTACTTGGCCGTAGCGGGTGCAGGCTTAATCACACTAGTCGACTTTGATACGGTTGAAGTCTCTAACTTGCAGCGCCAAGTATTGCATCAAGATGCCAATGTAGGACAAGCCAAAGTTGACTCCGCCAAAGAGACGTTAACGAGCTTAAATCCGCATATTCAAATTGATACTATCAATGCCGTGTTAGACGACCATGAGATTGAAGCGCTCGTTAAGCAGCACTCAATCGTGATGGATTGTACTGATAATGTGGCGGTGCGGGAGCAGCTTAATCAAAGTTGTTTTTCCCATAAAGTGCCCTTAGTATCTGCCGCCGCGATTAGAATGGAAGGCATGGTCACGGTATTTGATTACCAAGCCAGCACGCCCTGTTATCACTGCTTCAGTCAGCTATTTGGTGAGCAACAGCTTAGCTGTGTTGAGTCGGGCATTCTTGCCCCTGTGGTCGGCATGATAGGTTGTTTACAAGCCGTAGAAGCGATAAAAGTGATCGCCAATATGGGACGCACCTTAGCGGGACGAATTTTGATGATCGATGCCATGACCATGGAGTTTCGTGAAATGAAGTTACCCAAACAGCCAAACTGCCCAATCTGCTCCACCGGTAGCTAATCCTTAGCTGAAATAATGAGAGATATTCGCTAACGGCGGATATCTCGCTTCTCTCTTGCTCAACCCTCTACTTATTCAAAAACAACTATCATAGCTACAGTAAACCGTTGTGCATTTCGCACCAAAGGAAAAACGCTAACTTAGATCCTTCAGCTAATACTGAGTAAAAATAAGAAAACATGCGATTATCAACACTTGAAGCGCTTATTTTATAACAGAAATAGATTGCCAATCTATGGAATAGTTTACTTGCCTAAATCTCATAGCCTTATGTCCTCTCAGGCTGTTCTACAAGGTCACTTATATTGAAAAACATCTCTAACCATGCAAGTATTCCTGCACGGTAATGACCATTACCGTCGTAAAATCCAAGTATATATAGCAAGGGTTTTACGTAAGCCAATAGTATTAATACTGACCAACATGGGTACAATTAAATTGCGATGACAATTGAGATGCTATTATATAACTACTAGATTGCTAATCTGGATTTACGTATCTAACGTTCATTTATGTAAATAAGAATCACTCTTTACCAAAAGGATTTGGTATACACATTGAGAATATGGAAGTTGTATGTCAGCATTATTTCGTCAACAAGCCGTTGAGGCACAAAAACAGAAGTTGCATGGTGATGTGTCATTGGCGCAGCCTATTTCAATTTATTTAACTGCATTCATTTTGCTCTGTATTATTATTGCACTCGCTCTATTCCTTTCTTTTTCTCATTATGCTCGTAAAGAAACAGTCCGTGGTTATTTAGTTCCAGACAAAGGCCTAATCAAAACATTTTCCAACCGTAGCGGTAATGTCGAAATATTACATGTGTCTGAAGGTGATATTGTTAAAAAGGGCTTCCCTTTAGCGACGATAGTATTACGACGTAGCATGCTCTCTGGTGAAGAATTAAGTGAGTCACTGATTGAAGAATTAACACTGCAACTTACCCTGCTTCAAACTGAGCAGAGCGTTAATAATGCCATGGAAGTAAAAGAAACCTCGCGCTTAAAAATTGCCATGACTGACAGTCGCTCATCGCTGGCGGTATTAACTAAGCTCGAAGAGTTGTTAGTTGAAAAGTTAGCACTACAGATGGCGCAACAAGTTCAGCACAATAAGCTATATAAAGATGGCTTCTTATCGACATTAGATTATCAATCCCAGCAAGAGAAATTCATTGCTGTTCGGCAAGAAATAGAAAGTTTAGCCTCCAACAAGATACAAACTCAAAGCCAACTTAATGCTTCGTCTGCAGAGCTGGATGTATTACCGAGCCAATATGCACTTAAAGATGGCGACCTATCCAGGCGACGCTCAGAGCTCAAGCGCCAAATTGATGAAACCGAAAATAATTATCGTTATGTTATTCGAGCCACTGAATCCGGTACGGTTGCCTCGATACAAGTCGTAGAGGGAGAGTTTGTCGTCAACAGTCGTCCATTAATGAGTTTAATTCCACAAGGAGCGCAATTGGTGGCAGAGCTATTACTACCGACGCGCAGTGCTGGCTTTGTAAAGTCGGGAGATGAGGCCCGATTACGTTTCGACGCATTCCCTTATCAGCGCTTTGGCTTTCTTGAGAGTCACGTTTCACGAATTGATAAAGCCTTATTACTTGATGGTGAAGCCAGAGTGCCCATCACTTTATCTGAACCTGTTTATCGCATTAGAACCCAGCTATCAAAACAAGATATGTTGGCCTATGGTGATAAGTTCCCATTGAAAAGCGGCATGCTACTTGAGGCTGATATCGTACTCGATAGACGCAGTTTGCTTGACTGGCTACTCGACCCTATCTACAGCTTACAAGGGAGAGTGGGATAATGCGTGACGCGTCATTAAACCAACCTAGCAATCCTGTTGAATTGTTAGAGTTTTCAGGCAATAAACGGGTGCCACTTATCCTGCAGGCTGAAATGGCAGAGTGCGGCTTAGCGTGTGTCGCCATGATTGCCAGTTTTCATGGTCATAAGCTTGATATGGCAGCATTAAGGAAACGCTATAGTGCTGACCTTAAGGGGATGAACTTACAGCAGCTTATTGGCTTAAGTGACAGCATGGGACTAGCGAGCCGTGCGCTGCGATGCCCGATTGAAGAGGTTGGTAAGTTAGCTTTGCCCTGTGTATTGCATTGGGACATGAATCACTTTGTAGTGCTTACTGGTGTCACAAAATCAGGGGTGAGTATTAATGACCCTGGGCTAGGTAAGAGAAAGCTATCCCTTAAAGAGTTTGCCGAGCACTTTACGGGGATAGCACTGGAACTGACCCCAACCAAGGGCTTTGAGCAGCAAGATGAGCGCCAGCAAATGCGTTTATCTCAACTCTGGAGCAAGATGACTGGGTTAGGTAAAACCTTAATCTCTTTGTTCGTACTGTCCATATTACTTCAAGTTTTTGCACTTGTGACGCCCTATTACATGCAGTGGGTAGTAGATGAGGTACTGATTAGTCAGGACAAACCACTGCTAATAGTGCTCGCGTTAGGCTTTGGCCTGCTTGCCATTATTAATGTCATTACTACCGGTGTACGTAGTTGGTTAGTGCTTAGGATATCAAGCCTACTCAATATGCAGATGGGCGTTAATCTACTGCGTCACTTGCTTAGACTGCCCATGAGCTATTTTGAAAAACGCCACATTGGCGATTTAGTTTCACGCTTTGGATCCCTTGCTCAAGTACGTGAAAGGCTCACAACTGGACTCGTTGAAACGGTAGTTGATGGCGTTATGTCAATTGCCGTATTGGTGATGATGCTCTTATACAGCGTCAAGCTGACATTGGTGGTTGTTGCAGCCATTTTGATTTATGCCTTGCTGCGGTTAGCTCTCTATCGTCCTTTACATCGTGCGACTGAAGAGTCCATTCAAGCTAGCGCAAAAGAGCAGACTAACTTTCTTGAAAATATCCGTGGTATTCAGACTATCAAGCTGTTTACCTGTGAGCCACAAAGGCAAAGCATTTGGCAAAACCGTTATAGCGAAGTTATCAATGCAGACATTCGACTCGGTAAACTAAAAATCAGTTTTGAAGCGGTTAATAAACTGCTATTTGGCCTTGAGAACATCATTGTTATCTATCTTGCGGCAACAATTGTCATGTCTGGCGACTTAACCATCGGTATGGTACTGGCATTTATCGCTTATAAAAATCTATTGACGGAGCGTTTCGCGAGTTTAATCGAGCAACTTATTCTGTTTCGTATGCTGCGCCTGCATCTGGACCGAATTTCAGACATTGCATTGCATGAACAAGAAGCTAATCGTGAAAGCATTATGCCGCTTAACAAGGTGACTGGCCAGCTTACCCTTGAGCATGTCAGTTATTGTTATGGCGATAATGAGCCGAATATTATCAACGATGCGTGCCTAACCATTAATGCACATGAGTCAGTCGCAATAGTGGGAGAGTCGGGCTGTGGTAAAACGACCTTAGTCAAACTGATGCTCGGGTTATTCACCCCCACTCAAGGCCGCATATTGATCGATGGGCAAGATATTACTCAAATCGGCCTGACTCAATATCGGCAACAGATTGCGGCAGTCATGCAGGACGATACCTTGCTATCCGGTTCCATCGCCGACAACTTAACCTTCTTTGAGCCTGAGCCCAATTACTTGCGCATGCAGCAGTGTGCCCAATTGGCCGCCATTGACAGTGATATCAGTAAAATGACCATGGGTTACAACACGCTTGTGGGGGATATGGGTAGTCAGTTCTCTGGTGGGCAGGTTCAACGCTTATTACTGGCAAGAGCCCTATACCAGCAGCCTAGTTTACTGTTTATGGATGAAGCCACCAGTCATCTTGATATCGAAAACGAAGCAAAAATCAGCGAGCAGATAAAGCACCTTGAAATGACGCGAATTATTATTGCCCACAGACCTGAAACCATCAAGCAAGCGCAGCGGGTATTAGTCATGCACCAAGGCAAAGTCTACACGCCTGAAGAGCTGCAGCAATTAACAGGAACGGAATAAAAAAGATGATGCGAGAGTAAAAAGGTGCATCGAAAAAGGAATTTAAACAGTGAAGTATTGAGTTTAAAGTAACGATGATATTTCATTGGTTAAAAACAAGGATGTGACAATTTTAGACGGACGCCACACCCTTGGTCAATCGCTTAAGGCTGGGATAGTCGAATAGACTCTTCAAGCACTTAGGCAAACATAACGTTAAACAGTGTAATTTAAGGAAGATATTATGCAAGTTTCAAAAATAGAAGAGCTAACAGTGAGTGAAGTGGAGCAAGTAAATGGTGGCGGGAGCTGGTTTGGTGCATTGATACTAGGTACGATAATCGGCGAAGTTTGGGGAGATTTTAAAAGCAACCCTTCATCATATGGTTCACGTTATTCTAATATGAACAATATGCACGCTAAATATTAATTGGGCCCCCCTTTACCCTAATAGAGTAAAGGGGGCGGAGATCTGACATGACGTTAAATTCATTGTTGAATTATAAATTTGGGAATAACTACCCAGCTCTTATTTTAGAAGCTTTTATAATTAATTTTTTTGTCCTTTTTTTATTTGTTTTCATATGGGGAGGGGAGAGTAATGTAGGTGCATTTGTATTTAACATTAGTAACATTGTGACTGCTATCTTCATTGTTCCCTTATTGGAAACTATCATTTTTTTTATTGTTCTTCCTTATGTTTTGTATGCTTTTGATATGAAAGCTTTCAACATCTGTATTGTTTGCTCATCTGCTTTTTCATTTTCTCATAGCCCTGACGTAGCAGTTTTTTATATTTTTTATTTTCTATTTGGTTGGTACTTATCGGTTTGCTCTAGTAAATTTGTTTTTTCTAGCGGAAGTATGCTAAGAGGTGCATTTTTAGTGTTTTTCATGCATGCTATTTGGAATTTGATTATTCTCTCTACCTCTTACTTTATTGGTTAGTGTTAATGGCTAGCAATTATTTCGGCCAATTTTCGTTTACCTTCAGCGGATTTTCGGTCTCTACGTGCCTAACTACTGTGGGCTGATACTGTATCCATCCCGCGAACTTGGGTTCTGTCACAAACAGAGATTGAGCAGCTATAAATTGAGGAGAATTATTGTTGGAGTAATAGAATAAGTTCAACAAAATTAAAATATAATATTAGAAAGTACATTACTCATTTTAGCTTTATTTTATATAGGAAACTTGCTTCATTTAATTGTGGCACATTATCTTTTAATAATTATTCAAAATTTGAATAAACAACCACCCAGAAAGTCTTTGCCCTGTTTTTATAGTCAAACAGATACGAATCACACAACCTTCTTCGTATAAGTTATTTGGTATTACAACAATGAGACTTCTAGCCTGAAATGATACAAAACCACGATATTGGTGTAAAGTCTAAATGTAGAATGTGCTAAGTAA
>NZ_PJBM01000099.1:0-216 GCF_002836075.1 Shewanella sp. GutDb-MelDb
CATGGCACTAGAACCCGGCCCAGAAGCCTTGCCGGGATGACTCCCAATTATTCCCAAGTTGTTCTGCTAAGCTATCTCATTTCTGTCCAGAAATGAGCTAGACGCTACTCTGAACTCGTGTGAACACACGCTACTCTGAACTCGCTGGCAGAGCATCTGCTGTGGAACGTGCAAGCTTCTGAAAAAGGGATTTTTCAGCAGAGCCTACATGGAGGT
>NZ_PJBM01000100.1:0-214 GCF_002836075.1 Shewanella sp. GutDb-MelDb
TAGACGAAGGGGACCCGGACATATTGTTTTACTTCTAATATAACGAAGACCTACCAGTAACACTTTAGAAGGCATTTAAAGTGATACCAACCGCCCTGCTCTTAATAAAAATAGCGCGGTGTCCTAGGCGCTCTCTTCTTTAATACGAAGATTCTTTATAAGAAAGAGCTAGGACTGCATTAGACTCTGCAAAGAGTGAATACTCATCAAATCC
>NZ_PJBM01000101.1:0-212 GCF_002836075.1 Shewanella sp. GutDb-MelDb
GGATAACGGGGCCAGTTGGAGCTGGGATTTTGTCCCTCAGGTCAATGACTACGGCAGCTTTAGCATTAATGCCAGCACCGGCGTCTGGAGTTACACTTTAGCTAATAACGCCTTGGTTGATGCCCTCGCCTCGGGTGAAACCCACGACGAGACTTTCTTGGTCACCGTCACCGATGAGTTTGGTGCATTCAGCACTCAGCTAGTGACCGTGA
>NZ_PJBM01000102.1:0-206 GCF_002836075.1 Shewanella sp. GutDb-MelDb
CGTTAACCGCCAGTGATGTCGATAACGGGGCCAGTTGGAGCTGGGGCTTCGTGCCGCAAGTCAATGACTATGGTACCTTCGGCATTAATGCCAGCACCGGCGTCTGGAGTTACACCTTAGCTAACAATGCCTTGGTCGATGCACTCGCCTCCGGTGAAACCCACGACGAGACTTTCTTGGTCACCGTCACCGATGAGTTTGGTGCA
>NZ_PJBM01000103.1:0-201 GCF_002836075.1 Shewanella sp. GutDb-MelDb
CTTTCGAAGTTTACATATTGCTATGGTCACTCAGTGGTTCATTGAGTAAATATTTTTGATTGCCTCCTAAGAGGCAATTTCGAATAACTCAACACCTGTGAGTGCCCACACAGATTTGCTTGTCATATTGTTAAAGAACGTGACACCATCTTTCATGTGTCGCCGAAGACGCTAGGTCGTTGGCTTGAGGAGGCGTATTCT
>NZ_PJBM01000104.1:0-201 GCF_002836075.1 Shewanella sp. GutDb-MelDb
CTTTCGAAGTTTACATATTGCTATGGTCACTCAGTGGTTCATTGAGTAAATATTTTTGATTGCTTCCTAAGAAGCAATTTCGAATAACTCAACACCTGTGAGTGCCCACACAGATTTGCTTGTCATATTGTTAAAGAGCGTGACACCATCTTTCATGTGTCGCCGAAGACGCTAGGTCGTTGGCTTGAGGAGGCGTATTCT